>CAZQYD010000133.1:0-4567 GCA_964597465.1 uncultured Piscirickettsiaceae bacterium
ATTCTAATCGCGGTTATTAAGTGTCTCCTTAAGTGGATGATTGCTTTAGTAGTTGTAGTAGAGGTTGTTCCTATTTTAAAATCTCTTTTTTAATGTAACGCTTAGAATGCTTTAAAATCGTGTAAAATACTCCAAAAAATTCACTTTGGGGTATCGATGTCGTCCGACCAATCAAAAAACAAGTTAAATCATATTAGAAATTTTTCTATCATTGCCCATATCGATCATGGTAAATCTACCATTGCGGATCGTTTTATCCATCTTTGTGGCGGCTTGTCTGACCGTGAAATGGAATCACAAGTGCTTGACTCAATGGATATTGAAAAAGAACGTGGCATTACGATTAAATCACAGAGCGTTACGCTGAACTACATCTCTAAAGACGGTAATACCTACCAGTTAAACTTTATAGACACACCAGGGCATGTTGATTTTTCGTATGAAGTTTCACGCTCTCTTGCCGCTTGTGAAGGGGCATTATTGGTGGTTGATGCCTCGCAAGGTGTAGAAGCCCAAACCGTTGCTAACTGTTATACCGCCATTGAGCAGGGGTTAGAAGTTTTACCCGTTTTAAATAAAATTGATTTGCCAGCCGCTGACCCCGAGCGTGTGGTGGATGAAATTGAAGAAATTATTGGTATTGAAGCCCATGATGCGGTGCAAGCCAGTGCTAAATCGGGTATTGGAATTGAAGAAACCCTTGAGGATATTGTTAAAAAAATTCCACCGCCCATAGGAGATGTAGATGCCCCGCTAAAAGCGTTGATTATCGACTCCTGGTTTGATAATTATCTTGGCGTGGTGTCGTTGGTCAGAGTGTTTGATGGTAGAATTGGCAAAAAAATGAAAATGAAGGTGCTTTCAACGAAAGACGAATACCTTGTTGACCAAGTCGGCGTGTTTACGCCAAAACGCACCCCAACAGAATTTTTGTCAGCGGGTGAAGTGGGTTTTGTGGTGTCTGGCATCAAAGATATCGACGGAGCACCCGTGGGAGATACCATTACTTTGGCAGGTCAAGAGGTCGAAGCTTTAGAAGGCTTTAAGCCTGTTCAACCACGCGTTTTTGCAGGTATTTTTCCGATTAGTTCCGAGGACTATGAAGACCTACGCGAAGCATTAAGAAAGCTACGTTTGAATGATGCCGCCTTGCATTTTGAACCAGAAAGTTCAGATGCGTTAGGATTCGGTTTTCGTTGTGGTTTCTTGGGTATGCTCCACATGGAAATTATTCAAGAACGCTTGGAGCGCGAATATGATATTGACTTAATTACCACCTCCCCAACGGTTATTTACGAAGTTCTGACCAAAAAAGGCGAAGTCATTAGAATTGATAATCCATCAAGTCTGCCAAATGTCAGTCAAATAGAAGAAATTCGTGAGCCGATTATTCAAGCCAATATTCTTGTGCCAAATGAATATGTTGGTTCGGTTATGAAACTTTGCCTTGAAAAACGTGGTGTACAAAAAAGTATGACCTATTCAGGTACGCAGGTTGCTATTTCGTACGAAATGCCGATGAACGAAGTGGTTTTGGATTTCTTCGATAGATTGAAATCAACTAGTCGCGGTTATGCCTCGATGGAATACGAGTTCAAATGTTTTAATGCAGATGATTTAGTACAGGTTAATTTTCTGGTGAATGGTGAAATAGTCGATGCCTTGGCATTGATTTTACACAAATCAACTGCGGTACAACGTGGTAAGGTTATTATTGAAAAATTACGCAAAATTATTCCACGTCAAATGTTTGATGTTGCCATTCAAGCCACGATTGGTGCTAAAATTATTGGACGAACAAACATTAAAGCTTTAAGAAAAAATGTAACAGCGAAGTGTTATGGTGGAGATATTTCTCGTAAGAAAAAGCTACTACAAAAACAAAAAGATGGTAAAAAACGCATGAAGTCGATTGGTTCAGTCGATATTCCACAAGAAGCATTTATTGCCGTTTTAGACACCTCAGAAAGCTAAAAACACTATAAAGAAACCTTTGCATAAATGGATAATAAAAAATGAGTTTTGAATTAATACTGGTTATTGTCACCGCCGTCACTGGTGTGATTGTTTTAGTTGATAAAATGGTTTGGGAGACTAAACGAAAAAAATCAGCGGTTACCGAAAAAGAATTTTTTCTCATCGACTACTCTCGTTCACTATTCCCCGTGTTTCTCATTGTGTTAGTGTTGCGATCTTTTGTTTTAGAGCCTTTTAAAATTCCATCTGGTTCAATGTATCCTACTTTGCAGATAGGTGATTTTATTGTGGTGAATAAATTTTCTTACGGGGTTAAACTACCTGTTACGCAAGAAAAAATAATTCCGATTAGTTTGCCCAAACGTGGTGATGTGGTCGTGTTTAAATATCCAAATGACCCGTCAGTTGATTACATCAAACGAGTAATCGGTTTGCCAGGCGATGAAATTGCTTATATAGGTAAAACCGTTTTTGTTAATGGTTCGCCGTTATCGCAAAAATCAATCGGCAAATATGTCGGTACAGGTTCAGCAACCAATATGACAGGCGTGATGGAAGTAGAAGAAACTACGCTATCGGGAAGAACATATAGAGTGATGATTGACAGCGAAAGAACCAACCGAGATATGCCAACCTTGAACGTGCCAGCAGGAGAGTATTTCATGATGGGTGATAATCGTGACTACTCAAATGACAGTCGTTTTTGGGGAACGGTGCCAGAAAAAAACTTGAAAGGAAAGGCATTTGGGATTTGGATGAACTGGGACGAAGATTTTGAGTTTGGTCGTATTGGCACAGGAATTAAATAGCCATGAAGTTTGAACAACAGGCAAAGATTAAGCGACTAGAAACTATACTTGGGCATCAATATAACGATATTGAGTTGCTTAAACGTGCCTTAACCCACCGTAGCGTAGGTGCGAAAAACAATGAACGGTTAGAGTTTTTAGGTGATAGTCTAGTTAACTTTATTATTGCCGATGTGCTGTTTCATCGGTATTCAAAAATTTCAGAAGGTGATTTAAGCCGAATTCGCGCTCATCTAGTAAAAGGTGAAACACTTGCTGTTTTGGGCAAAGAACTTGGCTTATCTGACTATTTAATGCTCGGGCCTGGTGAATTGAAAAGTGGCGGTTTTCTTCGTGAATCCATCATTGCCGATACCGTAGAGGCAATTATTGCCTCAATTTATGAAGATGCAGGGCAAGCAAAGTGTAATGAATTTGTGCTGAGACTTTACACAAAAAAACTCAACAAACTAGACCCCGAAAAAGTCGGCAAAGATGCCAAAACACGTTTGCAAGAACTGTTGCAATCACGCCAAGAAAATCTACCAACCTACACCGTTATTAGTGCCAGTGGCCCAGCTCATGCACAAGAATTTGTAGTCAGTTGCTTTGTCGAAAAACTAAATAGAAAATTTGAATCCAGTGCAACCAACCGTCGAAAAGCGGAGCAATTGGCGGCAGAAGAAGCCCTAATCGTATTGGAAAAAAAATGACCGAACAAACAATAAATAAAGAAATTAACACACAACCTGAAACAGATTATCAGTCTGGATTTGTAGCGGTAATCGGTCGCCCAAATGTCGGTAAATCAACCTTAATGAATTGTTTACTTGGACAAAAACTCAGTATCACCTCGCCCAAACCACAAACCACACGCCACCGTATTCATGGCATTCATACTACCGATACGCACCAAATCGTATTTATTGATACTCCGGGCATGCACTTGGGCGGAGAAAAATCAATTAATAAATATATGAATCGTACAGCCAATACGGCATTTACCGATGTCGATGTTATTTTATTTGTGGTTGAAGCAGGGCGATGGACAAAAGAAGACCAAGCGGTTGCCGATAAATGTGCAACAGCTGAAGCACCCATGATTATTCTCGTTAATAAGATTGACAAGTTTAAAAAAATGGAAGAGCTATTTCCTTATCTACAAAGAATCAATAACAACGCAAAATTTGATGAATTAATTCCTGTTTCAGCCTATAAAAAATCAGGTTTAGATATTATCGAAAAAGAAATATTAAAACATCTACCAAAGCAAGAAATGCTATTTTCAGAAGACTATATAACAGATCGATCATCTCGTTTCTTAACCTCCGAAATCATTCGTGAAAAATTAATGCGTTCACTAGGTGAAGAAGTCCCTTACGGAGCAACGGTAGAGATAGAACAGTTTAAATTTGACAAAGAAGAAGATCGTTGGATAATCCACGCCCTAATATTAGTAGAAAGAGACGGACAAAAACAAATCGTAATTGGTGCAAAAGGCAGTCTAATCAAACAAATGGGTATTCACGCTCGTAAAGACATCATGAATCTACTAGACGCAAGAGTTCATCTTGAACTTTGGGTAAAAGTAAAAGAAAACTGGTCAGACGACGAAAGAGCCTTAGCAAGCTTAGGTTATAACGACGAAATAACCTAGTATCCTAAGGAGACACTTTTTTCTCAGCCTAATTCTAACCTTAGTTATTAAGCGTTTCCTAGGGTATCGGTTAAAAAAAGATCAATAATTACCCCCCTGGGTACTTTTTATCTCAAAAACAGCTATTTCCAGATAAAAAGTACCT
>CAZQYD010000134.1:0-4440 GCA_964597465.1 uncultured Piscirickettsiaceae bacterium
ACCCCCCTGGGTACTTTTTATCTCAAAAACAGCTATTTCCAGATAAAAAGTACCTAGGGGGGTAGGAAGTTGAGGGTGAAGTTAATTGGCAATTGAAAACCAACATGCAGCTTTTGTATTGCATAGCCGTCCTTTTCGAGAAACGAGCTTGTTGGTGACGTTTTTTGTTGAGGATAGGGGTAAAATCAATGCGGTGGTGAAGGGCGTGAAGGCTAAGACCAAAACGGCACGGGTTAAGTTGGCTTGGTTGCAACCTTTTCAGGCGTTGAATATCAGCTGGGTTGATAAAAACTCCTTGGCATCAGACCTTGTTAATTTGCGTTTATTAGAACCAGCCAACTTACGTTTTCCGTTGGTGGCAGATGCGAATATTTGCGGCTTGTATGTGAATGAATTGTTGTATCGTTTATTGCATCAGTCAATTGCTATGCCTGACCTTTATCATCATTATCAAATTACTTTACTGGATTTAGCAAAAACTGAGAATCGGCAACAGCAGGCTTGGGTGCTACGAAACTTTGAATATCGACTTTTGCAAGAGTTGGGCGTGGCGATGGACATGACCGATGATGCAAGTCATCGACCGATTGATGAAAATAGTAACTATCAGTTTGTGCTTGAGGTGGGTTTTGTGCGAGTTGAAAACGTTGCTAATCAAATTCCTGGCAAAATACTTCTGCAATTTAGCCAACAAAAATATTCCGAATCCGCTTTGCCTGCTTTAAAATATCTATTCCGACTTGTGTTGGGTTATTATCTTGGTGATAAGCCAATACACACCCGAAAACTATTTATTTAGGAAAAAATTAAAATCATGAACCCAATTTTTTTAGGCATTAACATTGACCATGTTGCAACGTTAAGACAAGCGAGAGGCACAAGTTATCCTGACCCGATTAAAGCGGCACTAGATGCTGAAATGGCAGGGGCGGATAGTATTACTTTGCACCTGCGTGAAGATCGCCGTCATATTCAAGATGAGGACGTGGATAGGTTGTCGGCACTGCGTCAAACCAAAGTAAATTTGGAAATGGCAGCAACCGAAGAGATGGTTAATATTGCTTGTCGAGTGAAGCCAGAGGATGTTTGCCTGGTACCTGAAAAACGTGAGGAGTTGACCACTGAAGGTGGTTTGGATGTGGTTTCTCAACAACCTTGGTTGACGGACGTTTGCGAGAGATTGGCAAAAAATAATACACGTGTTTCATTGTTTATTGATGCGGATAGGGCACAAATTGATGCGGCAAAATCCGTTGGTGCACCGGTCATTGAAATCCATACAGGAACCTATGCAGAATTAACAGATAAAAAAGAAATCGAACAAGAATTAAACCGCTTACAAGAAGCTGCAAGCTATGCAAAATCAATCGGTTTGGTGGTGAATGCAGGACATGGTTTGCATTATCATAATGTGAAACCGATTGCGGCAATGCAGGAGTTTGAGGAGTTAAATATTGGGCATGCAATTATTGCCAGAGCCGTTTTTAGTGGCTTGAGTGATGCGGTTAAAGAAATGAAAAAGCTGATGAATGAAGCAAGACAAGAATCCTATTTAACATGATTGTCGGTATTGGCACGGATATTATTGAAACCAGTCGAATTTTGAGTTTGTTAAAAAAGCATGATGAAAGTTTTGCGAAACGCATTTTGTCAGAACAAGAGTTAGCAATATATCAACGGCAAACCATTAAAGAAAAATTCATAGCTAAAAAATGGGCGGCAAAAGAGGCGGTATCAAAAGCATTAGGAACGGGATTTACGCAGGGCGTTAGTTTTACAGATATGACTATTGAACATACCGAAGAAGGCAAACCATTAATTGTTTTAACAGGTAAAACAAAACAAGTTGCTGATAAGTTAGGAATTATAAAGTGGTCAATTAGTATCAGCGATGAAAAACATTATGCCTTAGCATTTGTAATAGCGGAATCATAGTGATTTTTTAGCCGCAATTTCTAAATGAGACTTTTTTTAATTTGTGCATCCATTTATGCAAAGGTCTCTAGTAATCTGGATAAAAATATATTTTAAACATAAAAAGGTGTGAAAGTTGGTTTACTTTATATACAATGTTTTAATAATTTTATCAAACTTTAGAGACCTTTGCATATAATGGATGCACAAATTAAAATGGCTAAATTTCATCTTCTTTCACCTAAAAAAACCCGCAATACCCCAGGGCAGCTTCTCTTAGCTTTCGCTAATTCACCTTCTAGCAGGCTATTACGCTTATTTTTTAGGCAAAATAAGGCAAAACTTATCTCATTTTTATTCGCACCCCATTTATGCAAAGGTCTTATCATTCAATTCTATCAGAAAAAAACTATTGGTTAAGTGTAAAAGTATGGCTAAAAAATTTCAATTAAAATCTCCTTATCAACCAGCGGGAGACCAGCCGAAAGCGATTGCCGAATTAGTGGAGGGGATTGAAGATGGCGAGGCGTATCAAACCTTGCTAGGAGTAACGGGTTCGGGTAAAACCTTTACGATGGCGAATGTGATTAAAACCGTGGCACGCCCGACGATTATTGTGGCACATAATAAAACCCTTGCCGCTCAACTGTATGGCGAGATGAAAGGGTTTTTTCCAAATAATGCGGTGGAATATTTCGTTTCTTACTACGACTATTACCAGCCAGAAGCTTATGTGCCAGCCTCGGACACCTATATATCAAAAGATTCTTCGGTCAACGACCAGATAGAACAATTACGTTTGTCTGCAACCAAAGCATTGTTGGAACGTGAAGATGTCATCTTGATTGCAACCGTCTCGGCAATTTATGGTTTAGGGGATCCTCAACAGTATTTAAGCATGATTTTACAAATTCGTTTAGGTGATGTTGTCAGTCAGCGTGACATTTTAAAACAGCTTTCTACCATGCAGTATACTCGTAATGATATGGAACTTTGGCGTGGAACCTATCGAGTTCGTGGTGACGTAATTGATGTTTTTCCAGCCGAAGCAGATGAATATGCGGTGCGGATTGAATTGTTTGATGATGAAGTGGAAACCATTGCTTGGTTTGACCCGCTAACGGGTGAAGTGATTAATCGCCCAACTCGGGCTACGGTTTATCCAAAATCTCACTATGTTACGCCGATGGAAAAAATTATACAAACCATTGAGTTGATAAAAATAGAGTTGAAAGAACATTTAGAAGTGTTGCGAACGAATGATAAATTAGTCGAAGCACAACGTTTAGAGGAGCGGACGAAACTCGATATCGAAATGATGAAAGAGCTAGGGTACTGTTCTGGTATCGAAAACTATTCCCGTTATCTATCAGGTCGTAAAGAGGGAGAGTCGCCACCGACCTTGCTTGATTATATGCCGAAAAATTCGTTAATGTTTATTGATGAAAGCCATGTCACCATTCCGCAAATTGGCGGCATGTACAAAGGTGACCGTTCTCGTAAAGAAAATCTAGTCACCTACGGTTTTCGCTTGCCATCGGCAATGGATAATCGTCCGATGCGTTTTGATGAATTTGAAAAAATCATGCCGCAAACTATTTTTGTCTCCGCAACGCCTGCTAAATATGAAGCGGAACATCAGTCGAAAGTCGTGGAGCAACTGGTACGACCAACAGGGCTGCTCGACCCTATTGTTGAAGTTCGCCCAGCGGTTACACAGGTAGATGATTTGCTGGGAGAAATTCGTTTGCGTGCAGATAAAGAAGAAAGAATACTGGTCACCACCTTAACCAAAAAAATGGCAGAGAACTTAACCGAATACCTTGAAGAACATTCCATCAGAGTTCGTTATATGCACTCTGATATTGATACCGTTGAACGAATTGAAATTATTCGTGATTTACGACTGGGAGAGTTTGATGTATTAGTCGGAATTAACTTGTTGCGAGAAGGTTTGGATATTCCTGAAGTATCGTTAGTGGCAATTTTAGACGCGGATAAAGAAGGTTTTTTACGTTCTGATCGAGCATTGATTCAAACCATGGGGCGTGCTGCACGGAATGTAAAAGGTAAGGCGATATTGTATGCCGACAAAATAACCAAATCAATGGACAGAGCGATGGGCGAAACAGAACGTCGCCGAGAAATGCAAATTGCTTTCAACCTTGAACACGGCATTACGCCAACAGGTTTAAATAAAAAAGTAACAGATATTCTTGAAGACTCTCCTTACGCTGCTAAGAGCAATAAAAAATTAAAGGTGGCAGAAAAATCAGCTGAATATTTTGTCGAACAAACTAAACGAATGACGCCCGCACAAGTTGCGGCAGCAATTAAAAGCACCGAAAAGAAAATGTATAAAGCCGCCAAAGATTTAGATTTTGAACTAGCCGCACAACTGCGCGATGATGTTAAGAACTTAAAGCATAAAATGGTAGGTGTTGGGGCGTTAACATCCTAATTGTTATGAAAAAAACGCTAAAAAGTGCCCAGGGGGGGGGAGAAAAAGTAAAATAAACCTCTTTA
>CAZQYD010000135.1:0-4432 GCA_964597465.1 uncultured Piscirickettsiaceae bacterium
GCGGGTTTCATTTTATTATTTAACGGTCTTTGTGCTAGTTTTCATTGGTAATAGTATTTGAAACCATTATAATAGTCAACATGGTAAGTGACCATCGCTCAACACCGGTTAAAGCATGTTTATGACTAATGACGATTAGGTTTATGGAAGAATCAATACGCAATAAAATAAATAAAAATGCAGTTCAAATTATTCAAAAATCGAATGGGGACTTGAACTATCAGCATTTAATTTTGATTTTAAAATCGCTTAATTTAACGACTCCTAACCTATTTAATTTAGATGTTTCGTTTTCTTTATTGAACAAAATCTGCACGATTGATTCTCGTTATTTGTTTTCAGATATTGAGCAAGCTATTGAAAAAATATTTACGATTAACAAGGTTTCACCTTTTTTATCGAGTTTTTCGAAAGGAGGAAAAAGCCATAAAATATCAAGTTTTCTTTTAACCAATCATCGGTTTGAGAAAAATCCAATTTATGGAATTTTTGCTGGTTTGAGCTGTGAAATACAAAATAGACTTACTTTGCAGATAAACGAAGAAAATCCAAGTTATCATCCTCTTTTAACCATAGCTCTTATTTGCATAGTAACCTTAAACAGGATTAGTGAAGAACCTAAAAAAGTAAAAGGTCTAGTATCATTTTGCAAAAACTTGAGGCTATTAACTTCAAACCAAGATTGGAAAACTAATTTTGAAAAGCTGCTTTATGAAGGTAGTCAAAATTCACAAAAAAAACCTTATAGTGTCCATGCTTTTATTTTAGATATTAAGCAAGAGAGGATTAATACCAAAATACTATCAGCACCGCAAAAAAGTTTAATTAACAAACTAGTTCAGCTAAAGGGTGACGCGGATGTTTTTCATCAACTTGAAGACAGTCCTTCAGGATTTAAAACAGATGACATTGAAATCCTTCCAGATTCAAAAGAAACTAAAGGCGGTTTAGTCCTTGAACATGATGAGTTAATTGATAAAGAAGAGGAGGGTCTTGAAACACAGAATAATTTATTTTTAAATACAGTTACTCATCATCGAAATGAAAAAGAAGCACAAAATATTTTATTCACAAATAAAAATATACTTCCACCTGAAATCCAACGGATTGAAAATGAAATACATGCTGATACTTTCAATCTAAAAACTAGATTGTGTTGGGCTTTAATGTTGTATTACTCAATTCCAGTTGAAAATATTAGACGCATTCTTTTAGGTACTCCACAATTTGATTTTAGCTTTAAACAGATGACTGGAAAAATAGTCATTGATCAAGAAAATGAGATTGTTTTTTTACCTACACCGATTCAAATATTAAAGCAAAATTCTAACGACATATATCTTCATACTCATATGCCTTTACCTCTGGAAAAAACAATTGGTTTTCTTCTAAAAAAATTGAATATAGAATCCATTATAAATAAATCGTTATTTGATGTTTTATCCCAGACGGATATTGAACAAGCAAAATCATTCAAAAAAATTACAGGTTTTAGGCAATACAGAATGACGGCTAGAAAAGTTAGTGATACCTTATGGCATTATGTACTTAATGATAGTCAAGATGAAGTTAAAACGGCTTACTTACAGGGTGGGGCGTATTCTTTTATACATATGGGGTGCTATTACACAAACTTAAATATTAACGCTCTAGTTGATCAATTTATAGAGACAAGCAAAAAAGTTTTTAAAAAGTCTTTTTATGTTAAAAATGATAGTAACTCTGCCTTTTTTAAGGACCGCATTGGCTCACAAAGATCACCAAGTTTAAATGCGTTAAAAACTTTTCTTAATCTTAAGTTTAAAACACTAATAAAGCGTAAAGAAGAATTGACTAGTTCGGATGACTTTTGGAGTTTTCATAATGAAATCAGCTTATACACTATAACGCTGTTGAATCTATCGAGCAGTCATCGACCCAATACTGATCCTTATTATTCCGTCCTTAATTTTATCGAGGAAGATTATGTGCAGATAACAGAAAAAGTTGTAATGGAGGGGTTTGAGGGGAGGTTGGCAGTATTAAATGAAAACAGTAGAAAACAATTAAATCATTATTTAACGCACTTAAAGCAATTAGTCACGATATTTAACCTACAAGGCAGCAATGTTCTAGCAGGTACGATTGAAAATTTAATTACGAGTAAAATTAATCTAAAAGAAAATATACCTCTCTTTTTTACGGTTACAAATGGTGTTTTAAACAAGATAACTAGAACGACTTTAAGTGAATATTGCACCGATGAAGTTGAACTATATTCTAATTTTAATCGACATTTTTTCAGTTCTAAACTCGCAGAATTAAATACGCCTAGGTATTTAATAGCAACACAAATGGGGCATGTTTCAAAAGGAAAAGAACCTTTTTCATTAAATAGTAACCTTAGTCCAGACGTTTTTAAAGAAAGGATTTTGCCTGCTATGAATAAAATGTTTGAAGAACTTGATCTTCAAATAATATCACCACTAGATATAGCTAATGATAAGTCTTTTAAAATTCAAGAATTCTCATTTAAAAAAACCATGCTAGGTCCATTTTTAAGAGAAGAACAACGAAACATCGAGTTAAGCAAGAAAGATATTAAAAGTATAAACATATTGTTGCTTGGGCAAGAAGACGATAAAAGAAATTTGTATATTGATGCTCAAGCAAGGTTAAGACATGTTGAATTAGTCGAACAGCAAAAGCAGTTCAATCAATATTCTCATAAAGTGATGTTTCATTATTACTTGTATAACGAACAGCATAATAACTGGTTTATTAAAACAGAGAATAAACTTTCTAAAAGCCCTTTTGACCAAAATTTTGGAGAAAAATACTATCAAGGAAAAAAGAGGGTAAACGCTATACGGGGTTTGATAAATGACTTTTTAAATAATAAATTAATATTGAATCAACAAGAAGAAATTGTCTTATTCTCTCTATCTGCTTTGGTGTCGGGGTCAGTGATAGATAAACAACAGTTAATTTCAATATGCAACACGATTTCTAGTAATTATTCAGAATTAAAAATATCACTTGTTGTCGAACTAACCGATGAAAAAGGCAATATTAGATGTTGGATTTTGAACAGCTTGAGTCTTGCTGTATTTAAAAAGTTAGCAATTAAAACAAGGCTTAATGTTAATGATGAAACCTACACGAAAATTTTAAAAAATAAGTTTAATCTTTCAAATTTAACTAAATTAATTAACACTATTACCAGTTTTCAGAAAATATACTTGCCAAGCTTTGTTACAGAATATACTTCTAAAAAACAATACCAAAGCTCGATAGGAATAAAAGGTTATAAAGCTTTATTTGGAGATTATGCGGATTTAAATACAACTAATGAAACTTCAATCAGTCAAGAAGAAGGTTTTGAAAAAATAGATTTGCCGAAAAACAGCTCCAACGATTCTTTCGTTATTTTGAAAGACTTTTCAAAACTATTAAGTCAGCATAAAGAAAACAATAGTGGTCAGCAAAAAACATTAGGCAGTATTAAAATTTGGTTAGAAGATTTAGTTAGTAATTCACCGCTAGAACTAGCTAGCTTGTTATTAATCAAATGGACGATGAAAAGGTTAGCAGAAAATCATTTAAAAGTCTCAAGCGTTCACACCTACTTTTCTAAAATATACCCATATATTGATAGCAACTTTAAAGATCTAAAAAGTTTTGAAGCGTTGAATAATGAAGTCTTAAAAGATAAAATTTACCCCAAGATTCTAAAAGATATGGCAGGGGACTATCAACAGTCAACGGGAGAGATCCCTTATTCAGCTCTGACAAATTTCCACAACTATCTTGCCGAAGAATTCGGTTGCATCTATTTAATCTTTATAGGTCGTCGTGTCGAAAGTATTGCTAGTATTTATTCCGTTATTTTAGAGGAGCAATATCAAGCCTGCTTAAAAGCTATTGAGTTAGATCCTGAAACTTCTTCCGCTTTAAAGAGAGACCTTAAAATTTCGTTGATTTTTTATAAAAGGCTAGGCTTGCGAAAAAATGAATTATTCAAAATTCAATTAAAAGACGTTTGCTTAGAATCCAAAACGATTCATATAAGTGGCAAAAATTTTCAAGCTGAAAAATCATCGTTGGGTAACCGCATTATTCCGTATCATCAATTACTAACCAAAACAGAAATTAGTTTGTTTGAAAGTTTAGTAAAAAAAGAACAGGTTAATAAACAACATAACTTTTTATTGTTTGCTTTATTTATTGAGGAAATAGGGGAGTTAACCGTAAGTACAAAAATATCACGCTATTTAACACCACTAATAAGAAGTGTAACAAAAGTTCCGAACATATCGATTAAGTCAATGAGAAAAAGTTTTGCATCAGAAATATTTCTAAAAATTTGTTTAGGAAATAATTATCAATATCTGCTGAATTATAGTGTTTTTAAGCAAGCAAAATTACCCATAAACCTAAACATTTTTTTCAA
>CAZQYD010000136.1:0-4421 GCA_964597465.1 uncultured Piscirickettsiaceae bacterium
GCGACACTTTTTTCTCAGCCTAATTCTAACCTTAGTTATTAAGCGTTTCCTTAAATTAACTGAGCAAAGTACAAAATGAGCGACGAATTAATTGACATTGAATTACCCATTTCTCCAACGATGGATTGGTGGTTTTTTATTGAATTGACTTTACTGGCGTTTGTTTTGGTAATTTTTGTCTTGGCGATACTATGGTTTAGACGGATATTTTGGGGAAGTTTGAAAACCCAGTATTTAGTAAAAAAACAACTTAAAAAATTAACCCTAGAGCAAAGCTGTTCAGTCAAGCAAGCGTTACAAATGAATCAATTATTTATGTCAGTTAAAAAACAACCGCAATTAGATGAAGATTCTATTCAAACATTAACCATCGGTTTTAATGCACTTTGTTTTAGTGGACAAGATGTTCCATGTGAAACATTACAGAATTTACTCAACGATTTTTTAGATGTCCTAGTCAAAAACCAACCCAGTTTAATTGACACCGTTAAACAAAACATTAAGCAATTCGCTTGGTGGCAAAAATGATGACTTGGACTGAACTTGCTGTTTTTCTTGAAACGGGTAATCCTGTGGTTTACCAGAATCCGTTGGCATTTTGGCTATTGTTAGTTATCCCTATATTCATTTGGGTTTATCAACGCCAAGCCAATGCAAGTGATTGGGATGTGTTGGCAAATCAGAAAAACTTGGTGTTTCGCCATCCATTAATTGATCAATTAAACTTTAGCAAATCAATCAAGCAAAAGCCGTTTAGTTTAATGCAGTGGCTATTGCATTTTTTACGCTATACCTTGTTAATTTTGGCGGTGTTGGCGTTAGCAAAGCCGATTAAGGAAGTACCTCTGCCGCCTGAACCGCAAACTAAAACGGTACGGGATATTGTATTCGTGATTGAATCGTCTGCCAGTATGATGTTGAGCGATTATGAAATAGATGGCAAGCCGACGGCGAGAATGGAGGTGGTTAAAAATGTGCTCGATCAGTTTGTGGCTGGGCTAGACGGCAATCGTTTTTCGTTTGTGCTGTATGCGGAAGATGCCTACACGTTAATGCCAATGACCTCAGATGCAACGACAGCAAGGCTAATGTTGAAGCGGCTACGCCCTTTTTTGGCAGGGCGAGAAGACCAAGCGTTGGGAGAAGCACTTGGTTTGGCTTTGTTGCAGGCAGAGAAGGTTACCGATAACACTCAAAGACGAATCGTGGTAGTTTTTTCAGATGGTGAAAACAAACCTAGCCGCGTGAATGTTGCGGAGGCGATTAATTATGCACAGGGTATGAATTTGCCGATTTATACCATCGGAGTTGGAGCAGGAAGTAAGGCGGCAGATAAACGAGAGTTTGCAGGTTTGCTGTATCAAAAATTGGAGGATAAAAGTTTGAAACACATAGCTGAACAAACGCAAGCGTCATATTTTCAAGTTGGCAGTCGTCAAGCGTTACAAAATGTGTTGAAAAAAATAGATGCGGCGGAGGGCGTTGAAATAGCGTCGCCACGCTTAAAAAATAAAACAGTGGAGCTTTACCCTTATTTGCTTGCTGTTCTGTTGATGGTGTTTGTGTTTTACGCGGCTTTAATTCAGCTGTTTGCAAAAAAAGTGAATAGCCATGATTGAACAATTCTTTCATTGGCAATGGCGAGATGCACAGACCTTGTGGTTTATATTGGTGCCAATTGTTTGGTGGCTAGTGAACCGACTGTTGCAACAACGCACAGTAAATCATTATGCGGATAATCATTTATTACCTTGGGTAAAGGTAAATAATGAGCTGGTGACTAAAAACCACAATTTCCAGCTAAAAAGTACCCAGGGGGGTAAGCCTTTAGGTGCTTTTTGGAGCTATTTAAGTGCTTTTATGATGCGTTTTATCGCTCTTTTGTTCAAGCCTGCTTTTATGCTTGCGATTGCGTGGGCTTGTATTATTGTTGCTTTGGCAGGGCCGCGTAGTTCTGTCCCGTCACCCGATGAATATACTCGTGCGGGAGTGGATATTTTGGTGGCGTTAGATTTGTCCTTATCGATGAACGCACAGGATAGTAAGCCGAACCGTTATTTATTTGCCCGTTCGCTGATTGAATCTTTGAGCAATCGGTTAGAGCCTAATGACCGCTTGGCTTTGTTAGCTTATGCCGCACAGCCTCACTTGGTTTCGCCATTGAGTTTTGACCGCGATTTGTTCCAGCATTATTTAGGCTTATTACGCCTAAATATGTTGCCAACACAAGGCTCACAAATTAAACCCGCTTTGCTGTTTGGCGAGCAACATTTACAGCAAACCGCAGGAAATGCGAGGGTATTAATCGTCTTTACCGATGGTGAACCAAAGAACTTTGTTGAGCAGGAAGAACCATTAAATTTTGCAGAATTATCACAATCAACTACCAAGATTATTTTAGTCGGTATCGGTGAGCGAACAAGGGTAAAAATTCCTGATGCCGCTCATCGTTCGGGATATTTGCATCACAGTGGATTGTTGGTCACTACACGGTTAGAAGAGTCTTTTTTACAGTCGTTAGCGTCAGAGTTAAACGGCGTGTATTTAAAAGCGGATAGGTCACAACAATTTATCCATAATTTGCTGAAAGAGGTTGCTCTGGATGCTGAGAAACGTCATTTTAAATCGAGCCATTCCATTTGGCAAGACCATGCAATGCCGTTTATTTGGGTGGCATTTTTTGCGTTGTTAATGGCGTTTTATCCGATTAAATGGGCAAGAAAATCTGCGACGAATCTTGCCCCCGTTTTACTGTTAGCGACTTGGTTACATTTTCTGCCTGTCGATGCACTAGCTCAAACAAAACAGGCAGCAGAGCATGAAGCCTTTGCGGCATTTAATAGTCAAAGTTATGATTTATCGCAACAACTTTATGGCGGCATTGATGGCTTTCAAGGTTGGTTTGGAGCTGGTTCAGCGGCTTACAAAGCGGAGGATTATGAGTCCGCCGTGGCTTATTTTCGTGAAGCCGCTTTGGCAGGTGTAACGGTTCAACAACGTTCAAACGCCTTGTTTAATTTAGGCAATAGTTATTATCGTACCAATCTTTTGTTACAGGCGGTTGAGTCCTATCAGCAAGCATTGAAGTACTTGCCCGATAATGAAAAAACGAAACACAATTTAGCATTGGCACAACAGCGCCGCCAAGTGGAAGAAGGACAACAACAGCAAGACGAAGAACAGGGCGACGGCAAGGGAAGAGGCAACCAATCACGCGATGATGAGGGGGCGTTTTACGGTGGACAAAAGCCTAATAATGACGTGGGCGAAGGTGTCGCTGGCGATTCTCCAGAGGGCGAAAAACAAGGTAAAGATTTTGTGCTACCACAACACCGAAATGACACCGATTTTAGCTTGCAAACAGGTTTAAATTTGCAGTTGACGGATAACAGTATTGGCAATGCAATTATCGCCAGACAACGCCAAGTCCAGCGAATGGAAAAGTTTGAAC
This sequence comes from uncultured Piscirickettsiaceae bacterium, assembly GCA_964597465.1. Lineage (GTDB taxonomy): Bacteria > Pseudomonadota > Gammaproteobacteria > Thiomicrospirales > Thiomicrospiraceae > Hydrogenovibrio. Next base: position 3,452 of record CAZQYD010000136.1, read on the forward strand.
AAACCATGGCAGGCGTGCAGGATAAGCAAACTAAGTTATTAATTGGTATTTTTGAACGTGAAGAGGGATTTCAAGCAACGCAAGAAAAACCACACCAAATACCAGGAGTGAAACCATGGTAAGTAGACTTTTTGCGATATTCATTAGTTTCGTGCTACTCTCTTCAGCACAGGCAGGCGTAACGGTTTCACCCCAAACAATTTTACATGGCTTGTCGATTACGATGATTTTTTCAGGAAAAAATATCGAATCTGATTTTGAAAAACTAGATAAAGAGATGTTAAAAAAGAACTTCGAAATCTACGATATTGACGGTGATTCTGATCGCATTCGCTTGCTTCTTTATCCTAAAAAAACGGGGGAATTATTAATCCCTGCTATGCGGCATGGTCAAATTGATTTTGCTAGCCAAGTGATTACGGTCGTAGAAAATGATGAGGTGGATATTGACTGGAATCGTCCTACTGGCAAAGCATTTGTTAATCAACAGGTGGTTTGGCAAGCACAGGTAAGGCTCGATAATTCAGCAAATAAAGCAACGCTAGAGCAACATCCGCATGCAAATACGGGTTTATCTTATCACTTGCAATCAAAACCTTATCAAGTTGAGAAATCAATTTTGGGCGATACCAAACATTTTGCGATGTCGGTTGAGCTGAGTCAAGCAGGAACCATTAAAATTCGGACACCGATTATCCGTGTTAAAAATACCAGTTCACGGGCTTGGTTATTTTTTGACGAGACGGTTTATTTACCGGTAGCAAATCTACCCAGTTATTTACCCGTTCCCACCACGGTAGGGGAGCTAAAATTAACCGTTGATTCGTTACCGATGTTTGTAAGTACTGGTGAGTTGATTAATTTAAACTGGCAACTGTCTGGCGAAAATGTGCCGAGTAAGTTCTTACCAAACCTAAGCCAGCAGCTTGGCTTTCAAAAGGGAATAGAATGGTTATCACCGAACCAACAA
>CAZQYD010000137.1:0-2809 GCA_964597465.1 uncultured Piscirickettsiaceae bacterium
TTAAATAATGAGAATAACGTTTCAAACCGATATGCTTGGTATATCGGTAGTAAATCTACCACTAATAAATGACTAATTACTTCTACACCGGTATATTATTAGCGATTATCGGCACTGCCCTATTCGCTCTCAAGTCTATTTTTATCAAGTTTGCCTACGCAGAAGGTTTGGATGCGGATAGTGTATTAATGCTACGCATGCTTATTTCCTTACCGATTTATCTAGCCATTATTTTTTGGCTAGTCAAATACAAACCCGTAGAACCGAGTAAAATTTATCCACGTTTTCCCATAATTATCCTACTTGGATTTATCGGCTACTTCCTCTCCTCATGGCTAGATTTGAAAGGGTTAGAATACATCACCGCACAACTCGAAAGACTCACCCTATTCACCTACCCCATTTGGGTTGCCATTTTAGGTGCCTTGTTTTTTAAAACGCCATTAACTTTCAAGGTCATCGCTTCAATTGTGCTGTCCTACTTTGGTTTGTGGATTGTATTTAATGCAGAGCTACAATATGCTGGAGAACAAACGTGGTGGGGCGTGATTTTTGTACTACTATCCGCGTTTAGTTTTGCCATTTACGTACTGGTCAGTAAACCAGTCATTGCCGAGATTTCCAGCCTTTGGTTCACCAGCTTAGCGATGAGCATCTCCAGCCTATTTGTGCTTGGCTACTACTTCACTTTCTTTGACTTTAGTCAACTTGAAGTTACCAACAACGCGTGGTTATGGCTGTTTTTACTCGCCATTTTCAGTACCATCATCCCAAGTTTTATGATGGCAGAAGCCATACATAGAATAGGCGGGGCACAAACAGGAATCGTCGGCATGCTCGGGCCGATTATGACGCTTGGACTCGCCGCATGGCTACTCAATGAACCTTTCGGCGTAGTTCAAATCACAGGGCTAGCGTTTATTATTGGCGGCATATCGCTATTGACATTGAAGAACAAAAAACAGCTTAAAACGTAATTTTTCAGCTAAAAAGTGCCCAGGGGGGTAAAAAAAACTACCCCCCTGGGCACTTTTTAATTGAAATATGCTGTTTTTAAACTATTTAAACCGATGGAACTATTTATAGATATCTTTCACGCCTTCTGGCGGGTGGCGGTAGCGTTTGTAGCTCCATAGGTATTGAGCGGGATTGATGGCAACACATCTTTCTACGCCTTTGTTGAGTGCGGTGGTGGCAACCAGCTCGTCTTTTGAGGCTATATCAGGGTCGGAGGGTAAAATGTGTACTTCGAATCCTTCACCGTTTGGTAAGCGTTCACCGACGATGTAGAGAACTTCTGCTTGGGTTTTATTGGCTAGCTTTGAGACGAGGGTCATGGTTCTAGCAGGATGTCCAAAGAATGGGGCGTGAATACCGCCCGATTTCCCTGGGTCTTGGTCTGGTAAAATCGCAACCATTTTATTTTGTTTTAAGACTTTAAACATTGATTTTACACCCGACATATCGGTTGGAACCGGATTACTGCCAACTCTTCCACGTACTTTATTTAGGTATTTTTCTACCGATTTAATTTCTGGTGGTTGGTATAACACCGTCAAGGGTTCTTTGATACTGAGGAAGAAACCAAGGATTTCCCAGTTACCAAAATGGGGTGAAAGCATAATCACGCCCTTGCCTTTTGCATAGGCGGCATCAAGCAACGCTTGCCCGTGAACTTTTTTAATCATCGACAATTGCTTTGCAACATCCCATTCCCAAATAGCACCTAGTTCGGTAAAGCTTTTTGTATTTTCTTGTAACGTGCGATTGGATAATTCCGTCAGTTCATCTGTGGATAGGTTTGGATAGGCAACCCCTAAATTTGCACGAATTGCGTCACGATTGTAGTTCGAAAACGGGCTAAACATTTTGCCGATAATTTCGCCAATTTTTTGCTGATTTTTGAGTGAAAACCAAGAGAGAAACTTAATAAACCCGACAAAAATTTTGCCAAGAATAACGCTGTCTCTAGTTTTAAATTTTGTTCTAATTTGACTCATCGTGTATTAACTAGATTTTCCATCGTGATTATCATCTTCAATTAAAGGTTGCATTGCTCGCCATAAATTTGCATATAAATGCGTATTTTTCTTTTCTTCAGCTAGTAGCAATTCTTTCATCCGCTGTCTTTGCTGGGGTTTTGCGTAGCAGGCAGGGCAGTTATCCTCAATAACTGGCAAGGCTTGAGTGGTTGCAAATTTTCGCGTTTGCTGTTCTCGTACTCTTACCAACGGGCGTATTATACGTATATCTTTTTCATTATTCAGATAATGTGCTTTCATCGTACGTAATTCTCCCGCATTAAAGGCGGACATCATAAAGCTTTCTGCTAAATCATCAAGATGCTGGGCTAAAGCTAATACGTTATAACCTTCCCGACGGCAAACGGTATAGAGTTTTCCACGTTTATGTCTGGCACAAAAGCTACAAAACGAATCGCCCTGCATATGGGCATCTGCTAGGGCAATTAAGTCTTCAGATTCATAAAAATATGGCACGTCCAACTTCTGTAACCAGTCTTTTAAGGGCGATGGGTCAAATCCTGGGATTTCGGGATTAATCGTGCAGGCGGCTAGTTCAAATTTTACGGGTGAATGGCGTTGCAGATGTTTTAAAACCGTTAATAAAACCATCGAGTCTTTGCCACCAGACAAGCCGAGCATGATTCTATCGCCTTCTTTTATCATTTTATATTGTGCTATCGCTTTGCCAATGGGTTTTAATAGCGGTTTGGGCGGTTTAATCCAGTCTTTAGTGCGTTGTTTTTTGGTTAACTTAATTTGTTCAGTCATTTTAATGTCATCATTTT
>CAZQYD010000137.1:2909-4386 GCA_964597465.1 uncultured Piscirickettsiaceae bacterium
TCATTTTAATGTCATCATTTTTGTTAATTTTTTTCGCCAAGCTGTCGATAGTGAGGGTAAAGCTAAGACGATAGCTAATTTTTGATAGTCTGTTGCTGTTTTTTTTGCACAATATTGGGCAATAAATAACGAACGAATAGCCACCGTTTTTTCAGTGGTTGGCAGGTATTTTACGTCCATTCCCGCTTGTAAACTTCCTGTTTTCAACACTCGACAATAAAAACCAACTCGCCCTGATGCGGAGTAGTGTTTTACAAAGTTTCGAACAGCAACATGCTCAGCCAATTTTGCACAAGGTGAACGCGGCTGACTCACTTCAAGTTGCACATCACCAATATTAAACTGGTCGCCGATACTGATTTGATTCTCATCCAGCCCTGAGATTGACAAGGTTTCACCTAAAAACCCCCAGGGTTTATCCACCTCAAAAAACGCATAGTTATCGGTTGGAATGATTAATACTGCTTTGTCTTCATCACCATGATTGCCTAAATCAGCTTGTTCATCTTCATCAAAACCTGTGCTAGTTAATCGTAAGGGGTTATCAACAGCCGTTTTATGAATTGCTGAACGAACGCCCTTTCCCCAGTTATACTGACGAATAGCCCCTACATTTACTGAAACCAATTCCATCATTTTTACCTCAAAATTTGTGTCGAAATAACAACACTTTTTAACAAACTATTTTAAACTATTCTATTCACTTGCTCTACATATAATCAATCGTTAAAATCTCCCATTCTTATAAAAACTACACATAAATTTTATTTAATGACGTTTGCAAAAATTACCATGATATTCATACTAAGTGCCTTTGCAAGCTATAGCTCTGCGGTAATTTCAGCTGAATCCAACCCTGTTAATGCGTTCAGCCAACTGAGTTTTGCCGTTACCAGTCAACCTACCCAACAAGAAAAAAAGCCTAAATCTTTTAGCCAGTATCACCATGATACAACGATAGGGATTGAAATCGGCTCTAAACTGCAATTAACCAACTGGGTACAATTTGAAGTTGGATTACAAGGACAGTACCAAGATAATTTTTCAGAAATTAATTTACAAGCAAAAACATTTAAAACCCAAAACTATTCTGCGTTGGCAAATTTTGGTAAAAAAATTTCCTATCATAAACATCAAATTACTCCCTTCGCTCAACTTGGTATTAACTATCAACAAGATGAAAATGCGACCTACCTTCCCTATCAGTATCAAGAACAGACTCTTGACGCGACCAAATTACAATATGGTTTAGGATTACGTTATACCAATAATACTTGGAACGGTTTAGGTGTTAGTGTGCTGTATAAAAACAAATCCGATTTAGTCGATAGTTTTGAACATGAGCAAGATAACAACCTGCCCTTAGTAGATAAAAACAGTTCCATCGGCGTATCAATCGACCTATCCTTTTAAAAACTTTTATTATGGAAACGCTTAATAACTAAGGTTAGAATTAGGCTGAGAAAAAAGTGTCGCT
>CAZQYD010000138.1:0-4352 GCA_964597465.1 uncultured Piscirickettsiaceae bacterium
AAATATCGGCACTTTTTACCAGTATAAAATAATCTTAGTTGTTAAGCGTTTCCTATAGAAAGATAAATTTTAATAAAAGAGCATGTCATGAAAAAAACCCTGCGAATCGCCACCCGTAAAAGCCCACTTGCCATGTGGCAGGCTGAATTTGTAAAAGCTGAATTGGAAAAATTCCATGACGGACTTGACGTCATTTTGCTACCAATGGTTACAAAAGGTGACAAAATTCTAGATGTTCCACTGGCAAAAATTGGTGGCAAGGGGCTTTTTACCAAGGAACTTGAAGAGCAAATGCTCGCAGGAAATGCAGATATCGCAGTGCATTCCATGAAAGACGTACCGATGGTTTTACCTGAAGGTTTTGCATTAGGGGCAATTTTAGAGCGTCACTCGCCGACCGATGCGTTTGTTTCCAATCATTTTTCCAAATTTGAAGACCTACCACAGGGTGCAATACTTGGCACATCAAGCCTAAGACGAAAGGCACAATTGATGGCACAACGTCCCGACTTAAAGGTGAAAGATTTACGTGGTAACGTCGGAACACGATTAGGAAAGTTAGACGCGGGCGAGTACGATGCGATTGTGCTGGCAACCTCTGGCTTACAACGTTTAGGGCTTGATGAACGTATTCGCCATGAGATTTCAATTGAGACCTGCCTGCCTGCCGTTACTCAAGGCACGTTAGGAATTGAATACTTTGAAAATGATAGCGAAACACTCGAAATCATTCGGGTGCTGAATCACGCACCGTCAGAAATTCGTGCCAAAGCGGAGCGTGCGATGAACCACCGTTTAGAAGGCGGCTGTCAAGTCCCTATCGGCGTTTATGCAACACTAACGGATGAAAACTCTATTCATATAACAGGATTGGTTGCTGAACTAGATGGCAGTAAAATATTAAAAGCGACTGGCACAGGTGCCATCAATGATGCAGAGAAAGTTGGTGTACAGGTTGCCGAAGACTTATTAGCACAGGGTGCGGCAAAAATCCTTGCCCAAGTCTATGCCGCCAACCCAAACGGCTAGTGACGGAACAATCGAAAAGATGGCTACGCTACTTAACACCCGCCCGCAAAACCAAGCGACAGCATTAAATCAATTACTTGCAAAGGAAAATATTGATTTCATTAGCTATCCAACCTTAATCATTAAAAAGGTCAGTTTTTCAGCTATTCTTACCCCCTTGTGGGGTAAAAAGTGCCCCCTGCCCACATGGCATAAATGCCAGGGGATATACCCAGGGGGGTATGTTTTTTTCATTAGTCGCAATGCAGTAAGCCATTTTTTAAGTGAAATTAGCGATCCACAAGCTTATTTTCAGCAGACAACAATTTATGCCATCGGTAAAGCGACATTTGAAGCACTAGCTGAACAAGGTATTTCTGCAACCTGCTCGCCCCCGCCTTTTAATAGTGATTCGGTCTTAAAATTACTGCCAAATAACCTTGCTGGACAATCTTGCTGGATTATTAAAGGGCAAGGCGGTTTAGACGATTTAGCAAGCGGACTCATTCAAAAAAATGCCAGACTAACCGAAATTGAATGCTACAAAAGGGTAGCGTCCCCTTTTAACATTTCTGCCTGGTCATTATTTAAGAAAAAAGAAAATGGTATGGTATTAATTACTAGTTTAGAATCTATTGCCAGTCTATTTGCTACAATACCCAAGCAAGATCAAATTAACTTACGAAAAAAGACCGCCATTGTATTTAGTGAACGTATTAAAAACAGCATTCTGAAACAAGGTTGGTTAGGACAAATTAAGGTTACTGCGGAACAAAGCAACCAATCCATTATAGATGAAATTCAGAGAATAAAAACATGAGTTCAGACAACAAACCCATTACGCCGCTTACCAGCCAGAGAGCAACAACGTCTGGTGAAGATGATAAAAAGTCTAACGAAAAACCAAAACCGTCTGCTGAAAAGGTTATTAAACCAAGAAAAACCGCCAAGACAAGCCCAAAAGGAAGCTCTTTTACATTAAAGTTTTTCGTATTTATCAGCTTGGTCATCGCCATTTTTGCACTCTATTTTACATGGAAAAATACCACCAATAAATGGCAGGTTGAAGCGGTTAATGAATTACAAACAACCAGCACAGCACTTAAAGTAGAACTTGCTAACCTAGAGAATACACTCGCCAATAAAATTACTCAGCTTGCCGACCAATACTCTAAACAGCCTAATGACAACACCCAAACTAACGCTTTTTCTAAACAGTTTAATCAACAGTTAACGGAGATTAAAGCTGAGGTTAAAACGCTAGCGACCAATATTAACGATGATGAAAGCCAACAAAATTCTGAAAAAACGACCTATCAATTAACCGCAAAGATTTCAAAACAAAATATGGCACTAACAGCCCTTTCTGAACAATTAGAAGCATTAACAAGCCAGTATAAAAAACAACAACAATCCAACCAATTACAATTAAAATTACTGAAAAAGAAACTGGCTAGTAAAGAAAATACTACTGCCAAAGCAATCCTGTCAATTTCCAAATTATCCAATCAACAAATTCATAATTGGGTATTGCAAATCAATAACCAATGGTTGTTTGAAGGCGACAAAATCTCAACAACCAATAACCTTCGTGCATTAAAACAAGCCATTGAAAATTCAAACACACCCTACAAACAAACGTTATTAGCCAAAATAGCACAAGACCAAAAAACAGTTGAAGGCTATCAGCCACCCACCATTGCTCTCGAAAAAATTAAATCACTCAAAAAATGGTTACATAATTTAGAAGTAGCGTCAAACAGCCAGAGTGTTTCACGTGAAACTAACGCTACCGATAATAATTGGCAACAGATGAAAAATAAAATTAATGAGCTGTTTAGCATTCGTAAAAAACAGTCCGCCGAAGATTTATCCGTTGTTGAAACCGAACTAGAAAAACGTATTATTAAACAAAGAATGCTCTTACAAGCGGAGCAACTCGGCTGGGCGATTCACAGTCAAGCTCCGCAAATTATTCAATATGCAATGGATGATATTTCAGAGCTGATTTCACTATACTCCCCAGAGAAACTTAATTTTTGGCAAGTCAAAATGATTGCATTAATGCCGTCAAGCCAACTTTCAAAATCACCGTTAGCCATTACGGAGATTAACTATGTCGAACATCATTAAAATAGGCATCATCTTTGTCGCCATCACATTCCTTGCTACCTTAGCCCTGCAAGATAATGGGCAGGTTTCGATTATTTGGCGCGACTGGATTGTGGAGACTAGCCTATCGTTTTTTATTGTGGTGCTTGCCGTCAGTTTTATCCTACTCTATTTACTCACCCGCTTTTGGTCAACGATTATTCTGTTACCAAGACACTGGCGAGAGGGGAGACTGATGAAACGCCATTACCAAGCAGAAAAAACCCTCAACAAAGGCATGATTGCCCTTGAATATGGTGACTGGAAAATGGCTGAAAAGCAACTTATTAAAAGTGCTAAGTTTTCAGAACTAGGCTTAGTCCATTTTCTCAGTGCCGCCAAAATGGCACACAATCAACAAGCTCCAGATAGAAGAGATCAATACCTCACCCAAGCCAAAGAACGCTATATTGATGATTACGAAACTATCGGTTTAGTTGAAGCTAGGCTACTAAAAGAAAACTCGCCAAAAAAATCACTGGCGATATTGCATGCTCTCTACCAAAAAAACAATCGTAATCGTGCAGTATTAGCTGAATATACGCAACTGCTTGCCGAGCATAAAATATGGCAAGTGCTAAAAGACGTGTTGCCTCAAGCCAAAAAAATGTCCGCTCTTGAAAAACCGCAACTGCTCTCATTTGAAAATCAATTAATTTCCGCACAAATTGCTAGTGCAGAAAATCATGGGCAACTCATGGACTTATGGCATTCTCTAACCAATAAACAACAACGAGAAGCCTGTATTCTTGCCGAATTTGTCGAACAAAAAATTGGTTGGGAAAAATTAAAAGGACTTGCGGAGTTCATTGTTAATTCCGTCAACAAACAATGGGATGATAGATTGGTTTACCAGTACGGCAGATTGGATTTCCATCAACCTAAAGCAAGACTAAAAGATGCTGAAAAATGGCTTAAAAGCCAACCAAAAAACCCGATACTACATCTGACAATAGGCAGAGTAGCTTGCCAAGGTCAACTATGGGCAATCGCCCAATCACACCTCAAAACTAGCCTAAAACTACGTCCAGAAGTAGAAACCTTCCACGCCCTAGCAGAATGCTACGAGCACGAAGGATTAAACGATAAAGCCGCCTTAGTGTACAAACAAGCGGTATTAGAATTGGATAAAAAACAGTAGAGACCTTTGCATAAATGGATGCACAAATTAAAATGGCTAAATTTCACCTTCT
>CAZQYD010000139.1:0-4334 GCA_964597465.1 uncultured Piscirickettsiaceae bacterium
TGCAATAGCTAGCTATTACGCCTCATTTCAGCAAAAATAGCGACACTTTTTTCTAAGCCTAATTCTAACCTTAGTTATTAAGCGCTTCCTTAATGTCATAAGAAACTCAACTCTTCGGGAGTTAGCCAAGTTTACAGCCTCTGCGTTATCATTTTTCACCCGTTTCTTTTTCTTGGGCTTTAATAAGGTCTTTATGAACCTCTTTCATATCTAAATCAACAAGCTGTTTAATTGCTTCTTTAAAGTTACTTTCAGGCAAAACACCTGGGTTTGAAAAGATGATAATTTTGTCACGCATGAATGCTAATGTTGGAATGGAGCGAACTTGGAACATGTTGGCAAGTTCTTGTTCTTCTTCTACATTAACTTTAGCGAATTTAATATTAGGGTATTCATCGGCTATTTTTTTGAAAGTAGGGGCAAACTGTGTACAAGGCCCGCACCATGAAGCCCAAAAGTCTAGTATGACCATTTCATTTTCTGCAATGGTTTTTTCAAAGTCTTCGGTTTTTAAATCTATTACTGACATGTTTTTTCCTATGTTGTGACTTGGTTTTAGGTTTTAAGGATTTCCGCCTTCGGTTAGAAGGGCAGGGTTTAAATATTGTTTAAGTGTTTCTTCATCAAGTTCGGTTAATTCTTTTGCAACCTCTAAAACAGGTTGTCCTGTTTGGTATGCTTTCTTGGCAATTTTAGCACCCGTTTCATAGCCAACAATTCGATTAAGAGCGGTAACTAAAATCGGATTCACTTCAAGTGTTTCCAACAGTTTATCGGTATTTACCTCAAAGCTTTTAATCGCTTGGTCTGCTAATTGTATGGAGGCATTTGCAGCAATTTCAAGACTTTGTAGCAAATTTGTCGCAATCATCGGTAGCATGACGTTCAGCTGAAAATTACCTGATTGTGCCCCAATAGTAATGGCGGTGTGATTGCCCATGATTTGTGCGGCAACCATGGCAACGGCTTCTGGAATAACAGGGTTTACCTTTCCTGGCATGATTGAACTGCCAGGTTGTAGGGCTTCTAGTTTGATTTCACCTAGTCCCGCTAAAGGGCCTGAATTCATCCAACGTAAATCATTGGCAATTTTCATTAGGCTAGAAGCTAATACATTTAACTGACCACTGAGTTCAAGAGCGGTGTCCTGTGAACTTAAACCGACGAAAAAGTTATCCATTGGCTCAAAGTCTACTGCGGTAATGGTGGTTAAATTTGCACTGACTAATTCGCTAAATCTAGGGTCGGCATTGATGCCTGTGCCAACCGCTGTGCCACCTTGTGGTAACTTTTGAATACGTTTTTGGGTATCTACTAATCGTTCAATGTTATCTTGAATAAGGTGACGCCAAGCGGCAATCTCTTGTGAAAATTTAATCGGTGTCGCATCCATTAAGTGCGTACGACCTGTTTTTATAATTCCTACCACCTCTTTTTCTTTCTCTTCTAGCGTGGTGACTAGATGGTGTAATGCTGGCAATAATTGCTCTTCAAGTTCAATTGCCGCAGAGACATGAATGGCGGTTGGTACCACATCATTTGAACTTTGAGACATATTCACATCGTCATTCGGGTGAATATCCACACCTGTTAAGTTTTTAGCTAGGCGTGAGAGCACTTCGTTCATGTTCATGTTACTACTGGTACCAGAACCTGTTTGGAAAATATCAATAGGAAATTGTTCCGTATGAACGCCTTTGATGATTTCATCCGCGGCATCTTGAATGGCATCGGTTTTTTGCTGAGAGAGTAAGCCTAATTCACGGTTAGAGTCCGCACAAGCAAATTTCACATAGGCAAGAGCCCGAATAAATTTAAAAGGCATGGGTGTGTGACTGATAGGGAAATTGTTAATTGCTCTTTGGGTTTGAGCTCCGTATAGTGCATTTGTAGGAACGTTAAGTTCTCCCATACTATCTTTTTCTATTCTAAAATCTTGTGCCATATAAAATGCTCCTCAAATATTTATTTTTGATGCGTATTATAATCGGTTCATCGATTAGTTTTTGGTAGAATAATCAATACGTGCCTTTATGAGTTTAAATTGAAATGAAACAAATTATTATAATAATGCTTTTTACGAGTTTTTTTCTAACCGCTGGTTGTGAAAAAATTTCAAACAGTGCGAAAAATATTCAATCTGATTGGATTGGTTTAGACCGTAAAATTGAAATATACAGTTGTTATTCGGGAAAGTTAATCAAAGTGATTAAGGGCAGTATTCGCCTAAATCAGGATGATAAGTTTTCTGAAGGAGCGTCTTTTTTAGTAAATGGTAAAAAAATGCGTACTAATATGTGTTTCGTTATTAAAGAAATTGGCATAAAAGAAGAGGTGTTATAAATTGTCTTTGTATAAATTAATCGCTGTGGCACTGGTTGCAATTGTCGCGGTATCTTGTACCAGCGTTCAATCCAAAAAACTGGATAAAAAAACGTTTATATTAACCCAAGATAGTAACGAAGCTCCAATGTCCCTTAGTACCCGTAATCTTCAAAATAAAGCTTGGGAAGTTTGTCCAATTGGCTTTGATGTGTTGACTAAAAATGCTTATAAAAAAGGCTCGTTAGGGCGTGAGCATTTACAGTGTGTTTCAGGAAAACACTGTGATTTTGTGATTGAGTGGAAGGTCGTTTGCACTATTAAACCAAAAGAAGAATATTCAATCTTTGGTCCACAATAAATATGTCTAATTTCAAACACTACACTTGGTTGTTTGGGATTAGTGTCTTGGCAATTTGGCAGGCATTTCAGCTTGATAATTGGTCAGAAAATATACTTTCTCTGTTAGAGTATTTTCCTTATTTAATAATCGTCTTTGGGGTTTTTATAGCCATTTTCATGAATCGTTTCATCCCGATTCTATTGTTGCTATTTATAGGCTTGTTAAATTTCGCTAGCAGTTATTATATGCCGTCTGCCAGTACAAATAGCTTGTCAGCGATTATGCTCATCGCACTATTTTCCTTATTATTACCTATTAATATTATTCTTTGGACGTGGCTGAAAGACAAAGGAATTAATGGCACACTATATAATCTTTTTTTAACAACGATTTTATTTTTGCAAATTGGCTTGGTTTATTATGTAATGGACATCATGCCGATTGATTTTATTGCATTTTTAAAAATGAACGGCAATGTGGAATACTTTAGTTTCCCCGTTTTAGGACTGGTTGCACTAATGTTGGGATGGTTGGCTGTGGTGCTTAAAAATGCCTATATCGAGTCAATTAACGTGATTGATCGAGCGTCAGTGTTCCTGCTGATTTTGTTGGCGGTGGCGATTAATCAAATGGCAGAACTATATATATTTGCTTGGTTATCAGGCGTGTCGGCACTACTGGTTGTCTTGTCAATTATTTTTGACTCACACAAAATCGCCTATACCGACCAATTAACAGGCGCACCATCAAGAAGAGCAATGTTGGAACAGTTTTTAGGGTTGGGAAAAAAATATTCTGTTGCCATGATGGATATTGACCATTTTAAAAAGTTTAATGATACCTATGGTCATGATGTTGGAGATAAAGTTTTGGTGCTAGTTGCTAATGAATTATCTAAAATTTCGGAGGGTAAAGCCTATCGGTTTGGTGGTGAAGAGTTTGCCGTAGTGTTCGCTAAAAAAACCGTTGAGCAGGTTGAACAGTCGCTAGAAACAGTGAGAAAAAATATTGAGAGCATTGACCTTAGTTTTTTAAAAACAGAAAAGCAAAAAACAAAACCAAAAATTACGGTTAGTTTTGGGCTCGCAGAGAAAACTAAACAACATAGCAAGCCAGAAGCAGTTTTAAAATCAGCTGACGAAGCATTGTATGCAGCTAAAAAAGCGGGACGAAATAGGATTAAAATTTATCATGAACAGTAATAGACCCTTAGCAAGAGTCGAAGAAAAATCGACCATTGAGATAAGCTTTAAACTATTTTTAGCAGACGACGAACAAACATTAGTCGATGAAACCGAAGGTGATGAACGGTTAAAATTAACCATTGGTGACGGACAGTTTATTAAAAATCTAGACGACTTGTTTGTTGGCTTAGAGCTTGGTACGTCAGCAAAGTTTAACCTAGAACCCTATCAAGCTTACGGCGAAGTTAATGACGAAAGAAATCAAAAAAATATCCAAACCATGAATCGTTCAGACTTCCCAAGCCAAATGACCTTTAGCCGTGGCAATGTGATAGCCTTTGACTCGCCAACTGGCGATGAAATTCTTGGCACGGTTGAAAGTGCCAATGATGAAACCGTTGAAATTGACTTTAATCATCCATTGGCTGGTAAGCCTTTACGTTTTGAGTTTAAGATAGAGAGAATTTTCTAAAAATGGTTAGCGC
>CAZQYD010000140.1:0-4311 GCA_964597465.1 uncultured Piscirickettsiaceae bacterium
GGACTTATCAACGGTTGTATAAATAAACATGGTTTGTTTTTAAGGGGCGCACAGGTTAATTTTTTTGGATATTAATAAGCAAATACGAATCATTGTTATTTTTTTTAAATAGCCCTTGACAGTATAATCATTTAATAATATACTAATTCCATTCATGTTTCTTCATGAGTATCCTCCTCCGATTATCGCAATTGCGATAATCTATTTTAAAGTCTTAGTGGTTAAGTTTTACTTAGTCTCACTAAGACTTTTTTTTTGCCTATTTTTTAGCTGGAATGGCTGGCATTAGATTTTTTAAGGTATCGTATCTTTGATCTAGTTTTGATTGGAAAATAATGGAGTATTCCAAGACAGCTTTAACGTAATCTCTAGTTTCCGTGAAGGTGATGGTGTCAATCCATTGATCAGCTGCCATGCTTTTATTCTTGGGTAGCCAGCGGTCAACTCGGTGTGGTCCTGCATTGTATGCCGCAGTGGCAAGTACCTTGTTGCCGTCGAATTTATCAGATAGGTAGTTAAGATAAGCACTGCCGAGTTTTATATTTGGCTTAGCGGTTTTAAGATGTAATTTTTGAGTTTGATTAAAGCCAATTTTTTTGCCAATATATTTTGCGGTGGCGGGCATAAGTTGCATTAATCCTATCGCACCAGCAGATGACTGGACAGTGGTCGAGAAAGCACTTTCTCGACGAATAACGCCGTATACCCAAGCAGGGTCAATATTGTCTTTTTGAGCGGTTTTTTTGATTAGGTTTTTGTAGGGAGTTGGAAATCTTAAACTCAAATCGTTCCATTTTTTTACTTTAGCGATGGTTTGTATCGCAAAAGTATGCTGGTTTAATGTAGACAGATAGTTGGCAATGGCTTCAATATCTTTTTTGTCAGCTTTTCTCAGCAAATCTCCCCAAACACGCCTAAGGTTAGTTTGCCAGTCAATGGCAATTAGCTCTTGCATAAGACCAAGCTGTGGATATTTTTTTAATAGATCATCTGTGGAGTAATGATTTGATTTAACATGATTAAATTTATATTGAAGACCCAATTTATCAGCTGCTAGGAAGCCATAATAGCTACGTGATTTTGCAAGGCTTTGATAAATTTCATGAGCTTGTTTTTTTCGGTTGAGAGCTTCATATGATCTTGCTTTCCAGTAACGCCATCTCTTGTCTCGTTGCTTATCAGCAGGCAGTAGCTCGTATAAGTCAAGGTAAGTTAGCCAGTTTGACTCTCTGATGGTTAATTGCAAACGCCATCTTAAAACGTCCTTATCCGTCGTAGCCGTTTTTAGTGTAGCGAGGTAACTTTCCGCTTTGGGGTGATATTTATAAGCAAGTCGTAAAGAAAATTTCTGTTTAAGTTTGATGGTTTCATTTTTACTTAAACCATATTGTTCAGATTTTAGTTTGAGAAGTTGAATTGATTTTTGAGGATTACTATACGAATAGCGATGAATGGCTTGTTTAAAAATATTTTTTCTGATAGTAGGAGCGACAAAAGATGGCATGTTCTTTTCTAAGGCTAACAAGGGTTTTTTGTATGCTTTTATCCAAAACCTGACATTTTTTTTATCTTTAGTTGAAAGATTAGAGCTTAACTTTTTTGCCTTGCTAAGTCGTCCAGCGTGCATGTTTTTTATGATACGTTGCCAAATCATAGCTGCTGTAATTTTTTTGTTCTGCTTTAAATATTGGTCAAGCCCACGGCAGTTTTTTGAAACGTAAAGTTGGTTTTTCCAGAGGTTTTTTGCTAGTTTAAGTGTTTTTTTATCAGCCTTTCCCGTTTTAAATTTGGCGAGGTAGGCATAACATTGTAAGGTTTGATTGGTATGGGTTTCTGGTTGAAAATGTTGTAAGAATTGTTGGTGTTTTTTTTCTTTTCCTAAATATTTAAGGTAATTATGAATAAGTTTGCTTTTTAAAAGTCGATTGTCTTTATTGCCTAGGTAACGATTTATTTGTGAAGCGGGAGTGGTTTCAAAGTTATAAATAATATCGTAGTAATTTAGGAAAGGTAGTAAATTATAGCTTTTCAAACGTTTTTTATACAAGGAAATTAGCGGACGATCATTGGACTTAATCGCATCGTAAGCAAATAGGAATTTTTTTTGGTTTTTAGTAAGCTTATCGCTATTGACTGCAAAACTAGGGGATATATAAAAAAAGGCTAAGAAAATAGTAATTATTTTTAGGTGGCATTTCACTGTTAAATGTACTTGTTTAATCATTTTTTAAATACCCAATTTTATAAGCGGTTTTGTTTTTTTGTCGAACAGGGATTAACAGTTGTTTACCAATTCTAATGCGATTACTTTTTAAACGGTTTAGTTTTTTAATTTCTTGCGTAGAGGTATTATATTTTTCGGAGATAACACTTAGGCTTTCGCCAGATTTGACCTTATGGTTTTGCCAGTTTACGCGAAAAAAGTCAGGTGATTCGGCAATTGTTTGATGGAAATATTTTGCACTTTTTACGGGCAATAAAAGGTAATAATTTTCTTCTGGCGGCGTAGCCGCTCTTAATAATCCAGTATTGAGGTTTTTAATACTCTCTAGGTCATGTTGCGTTGCTAAAGCAATTTTGTGAATATCAACCTGTTGTTTTAGTTTAATTTTGACGAAATGAGGTTTGTTGCTAATTGGCTTTAATTTTATTTTATGAGCCTGGTGGTTTTCAACCAAATATGAAACGGCTAATAATCTAGGAATGTAATTTTGTGTTTCTTTAGGTAGATATTTTTGAATACTCCAATAGTCAACGTAACCATCTGGGTTGTTTTTTAAATACTTTTTTCGTGCTTTTAAGATGTTTCCATAGCCACTATTATATGATGCAAAAGCTAATAGCCAATCTTGATCGTTCTTTTGATAGAGCTTTTGTAGGTAATCTAATGCTGCGTGGGTACTTTTGTAAATGTCTTGTCGTCCTTCGTACCACCAGCTTCGCTTTAAGCCGAGCATTTTGCCTGTATTGGGCATAATTTGCCATAATCCAGTTGCTTTTACTTGAGAACTAGCAATAGGGCGATAGCCACTTTCTATAACGGGTAGTAGTGCTATTTCATAGGGCATTTTTCTTTTTTTTATTTCTTGTAAAATAAAATAAAGGTAGGGTTCTGCACGTTTAGAAATCCAGTTTAAATGTAACTTATGTTTACTATAGTGATTAACTTGTTTTTCGTACTTATCAAAGTAACCAATGCCTAGTGTGGAGTGGTCAGCAATTTCTTGCCAAAGATTTTGGTAGGTTTTTATAATGGCTTCTGGTTTGGAAATTATATTGGTTGTTTTTATCTCTGATAAGGTCGCTTTAGTAGATATTACATTTGTAGTAATTGGTTTTATCGATGAGTTACAATCCACTAAAAACAGAGAGACTGAGATAAGCGGGGCAATAAAAATAAGTTGCGGTTTCAATTTAATTCAAGCCTTTTTCTAGTTCGCCAGTTTGGTCCAATTTATCTTTCCAAGCACGTAAATTGGCGTATAGATTGCCAGAATCTTGCATTTTAAAATTTTCATATACAGTTGCTTGATTTAGAATACCTTGTTTTAAAGTTTCAGTATCAAAACGTAAAAAAGGATTGGTTTGTTTTTCAACGCTTAATCGTTCTGGAACACAAGGAATGCCTGCTTTGGTTTTTTCTTTAACTTCTTTTTGGCGTTGTTTAATGGCTTGGTTATTTGGTTCGGCAATGGCGGCAAAGTTTATATTACCGTAAGTATATTCATGCCCGCAGTAGACTAAACAATCGTCATTGAGTTGACGAATTTTAAGCAAAGAGTCAGCCATTCTCTGTGAAGACTGGCACCAAGCCTTGCCACAACCTGCGGTAAAGAGTGCATCGCCACTAAATAAATACTTTGGATTATAAAAGATAATATGCTCGTGGCTATGACCTGGAGTATTTAAGACTTCAAATTTTTCACCTAAAATGTCAACAACATCGCCTTCTTCAACATGATTGGTTACGTTTTTATAAGGTCCGCGACTATTACTTATAATGGGTGCATTTCCTAATACTGCCAATACCTTTTCAACACCATCGGTATGGTCATAATGGTGATGAGTGAGTAGGATTCCTGCCAGCTTTAAATTATTTTTTTGAAAGTAATTAATGACACGATGGCTTTCACCTGGATCAACAATCCAAGCGTCAGATGGAGTTAAATTATTTTTACCTGCTTCAAGCACCCAAATATAATTATCATAACCAGCAGGTAAACCTGTAATTTTCATATAATCCTTAGATTCTGTCGTTTATTTAAGGAAGCACTTAATAACCGCGATTAGAATTTTACTGAGAAAAAATGT
>CAZQYD010000141.1:0-4283 GCA_964597465.1 uncultured Piscirickettsiaceae bacterium
CTTAATTACACCATTACAGTTACTAAAAAAAATAATATAATCTAAACGAAAACAAATCATCTTGTTTGTAAGCAGAAATTGTATTTTTATCATCAATATTTGCAACGGCTCTAGCTAAAACCTCTGCTTTCCAGTTGTCGCCAATTCTTCTTGAGGCTTCTAAACTCCAAAATTGTGAACCGTCGTCTAGGTCGGTGATGTTGCCGATTAATAGTTCTGTTGATTGTGCGTCGTTCATTACAAAACGAACGCCAATCATCAAATCATTTTGAAAGGCGGTGGTTGCTTGCCAGTCGTCGTACATATATTCGGCAATTAAGCCGATATCATAAATGGTATCAAACGCCCCTACCATTGTATATTCTAGCCCTGCTACTCCTGCAAAGGATTGATGTTTACTGTCATCAAGATGATGGCTTTCTCGTGCTAACATTTCTGTTTTTAATAAAAAGTCTTCATAAATATATTGTGCATCTATACCTATTTGAGCGGTTTGTACATAAACGGGAATTAGGCTTACCCCCCCTGGTGAAATTTCAGGCTTCAACAAGGGGGTTCTTTGTGTGCCTACAAAGGCACTGATGCCGATATCTAAATCGGCAAATGTCTGGCTCCAACGCCCTGCAAAATCAAGATGATGTTGTTTTGATTTACTTTGAAAAACTGCGTCATTATTTTGCACAACAGGGTTAATTCTTGGTCGTCCTTCTTTGCCAAGATATTGAATTTCTCTAAAATAAGGTAATACAAATAAATCTAGCGTCCCCCAGTCCTTAATCAATTTTGCTTGAATCATTGGTTGCCCTAAACGAGCTTCATCATCTAGTGATTCTGCCCAATCGACTTGATTAATGACATCAACAAGATGACGAGATTCTGTTGTTCCCCAAAATACTTTGCCTATTCCTATATTTAGTTCCCATTCTTCTTCATAGTGATTGAACATCAATTCACGAATGTCGCCATGCGTTCGGCTTGCCGAATGGACATCGTGGCGGTAGAACAGTTTGAGTTTTAATTCTTGTTTATCATTAATAGCGTGAAATATTTCTGGTTCAATGACCCCTGATAGATATAAATCTTTCTGTTGTGAATACTTAGCATCTTGAGTGAATACAATCGTTTCAGCCCCTAACTTGCCTTGTAGTTCAAAAGCATTGGTTTTTGCACTAAAAAGTACCCAGGGGGGTAGTATAAACAGTAGTATTAATAGCTTGTACGCTTTCATCGTAATCTTTTCAGTTTAGATTTATTAAAGTCTGAGTCTTTTAAACCCGTTTTAAATTGGTACTCTGAGTAGTTTAAAATTGACGATTTACCCGTTTGATGGTTGGTCATCACCATGTTATGAGGACGCCAAAACTTATCTAAATACTGTTTATATTCACTCATTTCTAAGGTTTTTAATAATGACTTTCTGCGGTCATAAAAATCTGTTTTGATAACTCTATATTCTTGATCGTCAATCCATGAAACTTGTTTTGTATAACCACTAAATTTATCGGTTGGATAGCGTTCTGATACCAAACAGTTTAGCCCGTCGCCACAAGGCGCTTCTTTTATAAATTTGTAAGTGTATTTGGCAATTTCTTGCGAACCAATATCTTCAAACGCAAACTCACTGCCCATAAATGGCCCAGATTTATTTCTTGAACTGATGCGTTTTACCCGTTTTAAAGCGGGTAAGTACAGCCATTGGTCATCAGGTTTATCTACATGGCTAAAGGTTAAAAATGCGGTGCCACGCACATCACGCGGTTTATCGAAAATACTTAAACTTTTATCACCGCCATATATTACTTCAAGCGTTTTAACTCTTATTTCTCGCTCGCTAGTATCGCCTTGTTTATTTTTCAAAATCATTCGCATATTGACGATAGAATCGCCCCAGCCAATATTGCGTTTATCCGCTTCAACGGCAATCGCTAAGCCTTTTTCTTCAGGCGTTTCGGCAACCGCAGCTGTTGAAATCATTGCTAAGGAAACTAAAGAAAAACTAATTTTTTTAAAATTTAACATTATGCTATCTCCGTGTTTTTGTCGGTGTTTTTGTTTTTATCTGTGTTTTTGTCTTTATCTAAAATTAGTAATAAAGCTGGCAAGAATAGGAAATCAATTATAAGTGCCGCCGCAATGGTGATTGCCATCATGAACCCTGTTTGCTCGTTAACCAAAAAGCTCGACATTGTTAAAATCCCAAATCCAACCACTAGCACAAAGGTTGTTACCCAAAGAGCATGCCCTACGGTACTAAACGCATAACGAATCGCATCTGCGGTGCTCAAGTTTTTCTCTTTTTTTGCTCTTAAATATTTACTTAAAAAATGCACGGTATCATCAACCACTATGCCGATCGAAATCGCAAAAACCATTGCCGCCGCCAAGCCTAACACACCAACTGTTAATGCCCAAATACCTGTTGCGACAATAACGGGGGTTAAATTAGGGATTAAACTTATCACCCCCAATCTAAATGATTTTAACGCCATCATCAAAATTAAAGAAATTAACACCAAGGCGATAATTGAACCCGTTGTCATCTGTTCAATGTTCCTTTTAGTTATATTTGAAAACATCAAAGCGGTACTAGAGCCAATGGTATGCATATTTTCGGGGGTATTATCTACCAACCATTGTTCAGATTTTTTATTGAAAGAAAGCAGTTCTTCGGTCGATAAATCTCCTAGGGTAACCGTAAATTTAGTCGCTGATTTATCTACATTGATTTGATTGTTTAAATCCAACCCATAGGGTAGTGACATTTCATACAGTAATAAATACTGTGCCGCCAGTTCACGATTATCTGGCACTTTATACCAACTTTCATCATCACCATGCAGGCTTTTATTCAAGCGTTTCATGGTATCGCTTAAACTTCTGACATGAATCACTTCAGGCTGTTGCTCTAACCAAAGTTTAAACTGGTTTAATTTCGCAAGGTACTCAGGGTCACTAATGCCTTGAGAGGTGCTACCCTCTGCATCAGCAGGCGCATTAATTGAATACAAGATGGTATTAATACCCGTTAAATTATCAACGATATAATCGGTATCTTCTCTAAACTGGATACTTTCATCAAAGTATTCAACAAAATTATCATCCAAGACTATTTGCGGAATTATTGCCGCTAACGAACCTATCACAATGATTGAACCAACAAATAATAATTTATATTTGGCAATCACAAAATCGGCTAATTTAAGCATAAAACCACGGTGATCCACATCTAAATTGGCTTTTACTTTAACAGGCATCACACTCATAAAGGCAGGCAAAAAGAATAGCGAGAATAATAACGCGAACATCACACCAATCGCCGTAATATTCCCTAAATCATGGAATGGCGGAGCATCACTGTAGTTCATCGCTAAAAAACCAATCGCAGTGGTAACACTGGTTAAAATAATCGGTCCAATATTAATCCTTAAACTCTCTCGAATCGCATCATCTTTAGCCGTGCCCTGTTTCATCAAAAATAACATAGTCACTAAAAAATGAATTGAATCAGCAACGGCAAGCGTCATGATAATAGTGGGTGCGGAAGCAGATGGCGGTGTTAAGGCAATGCCCATAAAACCCGCTACGCCCATAGCTGTCACAATTGAAAAAACCACTACAATCATCGTGCCTATTAACGCCGCTACCGTTCTAAGCAACAAAAACAACACGATAAAAATAAATAAATACATCAACGGAATTAAAGTTGTCATGTCTTTCATACTGGCTTCTTTAAATGCCATATTTAGCATGGTCAAGCCACTTAAATGAACATCAAACTGCGGGTATTTAGCTTCAAATCTTTCCACTAATTCTCTGGCGAAGTCAACCGCTTCTGGATTTTCTGACTGACTTTTTTGTGGAAATTGTGTTATCACATTAATGGCAGTAACGGTGCCAGATTCATTTACCGCAGAATTTACCAATTGTGGTTCAGAAAGAGCAATTTTTTTAGCGTTAAGAGCCTGTTCAACGCTCATGTTAATTGCTTCATAAGCCAAATCCATCACGATTAAATCATCACCTTCTGCATAGGTGTGTTGGTAATTGGTAATCGAATCAACCCGACCCGCAAACGGAATTTGCCACGCCTCATTGGTTAACCACTCTATCGCTGATAAATTTTCAGGGGTAAACAACTCACCATTTTTAGGCGTGAGGGCAATAATAATATTGTCTTCTTTATTGTAAGTGTTTTGCAATTCTTCAAATGCTAGTAACTCTGGATTTTCATCACTAAAGAAAACCCGATAGTCATTATCAAAAGTTAAATGTTTCGCACCGCT
>CAZQYD010000142.1:0-4261 GCA_964597465.1 uncultured Piscirickettsiaceae bacterium
AAAAGCAACTTGAGCGTAAACTAACTAACTTAGCAGATACTGATTATTTAACGGGTATGTTAAATAGAAGAGCTGGGCTGAAACAGCTTGGCAAGCTATTAAATCAACATAAGCGCAATCAAAAACAACTCACCATTGCATTTTTGGATATTGATAACTTTAAAGGAATTAATGATAAATTTTCGCATAAAGTTGGCGACAGTGTCTTAGAAAGTATTCAAGACATTACCGTACAGCATATGAGAGATTATGATTTAGTTATCCGCTACGGTGGCGATGAATTTATATTATGCTTCGTCGAAAGTTCAATTCAAGATATTTCAGAAACAATAGAGAGAATTCGCAAAGCGTTTGCTAAAAAAACATTTAGCCATGAAGGTAAATCATTAAACGCAACCGTTAGCATCGGCTTAGCTTCTTTTCCAGCACATGGCTCAACCGCCGATGAATTAATTCACAATAGTGACCAAACAATGTATCTAGCTAAGGATTTAGGCGGCAACGGCATTAAAATAACTGAAGACATTTAGTAACTACGTTGAATAGTTGCAATATTTAATCCCTTTTAAGTTGTTGTAATTGTTTTTTTAATAAAGCCAAGTCTTCTGCATTAGCCTTTTCCAAGCCGTCTTCATTTAACAAATACTTGGCATCTGTCACCACTTTATCAATAGCATCAAGAAGAAAATACGTTTCCATATCTTTTTCAATCTCAACCCAATCTCTATTTTTTGCTGACCATAACTGATTTAAGCGCTTATTATTATCCAAAATGTTTTGCACATGCTCTAATAAAACCGTGAGAGGTTTAATCGATTCATAAGGCCAGTAGGGTCTACCAATATTAGGATCAAAATAACTATTCCTATCTAAAATAGCAATATCAAATGCTGGATTAATCGCTGAAATACCTACCTCTATCGCCGCGTCTTTTACCGATTCTATCCGCCCGATGGTCATAATAGGAGCGTTAGATTTCCAACGTGAATAGGTAATATAAATATTGTACCGCTCAATAAACATCAGTTTACCTGTGCTTAACTTCATTGCTTTTTCTGCTGGCACAATCAATTCAAGTTGTTTGTGCATTGGATTACGGGTATCCGTCCAAATTTCCCAGCCAGACTGAGCGGTTTCTACGCCTGCCGAATCTAAAGCAATCGGCGTGCATGAAAGCCCATAGTCATGCCCATCAACAAAATCTCTTACCGAAATTTGATAGTCGCCGTTTACGGTAATTTTTCTAACAATACCAATCATATAGGCATCGCTCTTAATATCATTTGCGGGAAAGGCGACAATAATAGTGTCGCCTATTTTAAAAGTCTTTGCTTGGCTATTACTGCTAACAAAGACCATAAAAATCAAGCTTAATATTTGCAATATTTTCATTTCTGTTGTCCTTTTTTAACCGCAATATTATTGCGTAGATAAACAGGCAAAGGAATTTTTTCTTGTAATGTTTTAAACTGCGATAATCTTTGGTTAGCAATTTGCACAATATATTCTGCATTGGGATAGGCAGACTGCCAATCTGCAAATAATTCACTAATAACCGGGAATTCATTTTGAATATCGCCTATTCCAAATTGAATATTAGAATTGCTAATAATTTTTTCAGCAATTTCAGCAGAGACCATTTCAGCAGGTTTTGAAACTAATTTACCCTCAATCACTTCACTTTGTTGCAAATACATTTCGTGCATTCGGGCATCTAAACAGGCAATAGATTTGATTGCTCCAAACTGCTGAAAAGCTTGCCAAGTCAACGCCTCTAAGCTTGAAACCGACATTACTGGTTTATCCCACCCGTAAGCCAATCCCTGCACCACTCCTGCGGCAATCCTAACCCCTGTAAATGCACCAGGACCTTCACACAAGGCAATGCCATCAATTGAAGAGCCTTTAATTCCTGCTTGTTTTAGCACAGATTCAACCATGCCTAGCATCAAATTGGCGTGGCGTTGCGGTGCGAGTTCAAATTCGGTATAGTTTTTACCTTGATACAACAAACTTACCGAGCAAGCTTGAGTTGAAGATTCTACCGCTAGAATGGTTTGTTTATTACTTTTCAAATGACTAATTCTCTTCTAAAAATGCAAGGGCTTCTTTTGGGCTAAATACCCAATTAAAAGGCGGCAAACTATTGACGATAATATTGCCATATTGTTTAGTTCGTAAGCGTGGATCGCACATTACTAGCACGCCAGTATCTTTTGTCGAACGAATCAACCTCCCTGCTCCCTGTTTTAATGAAATCGTCGCTTCTGGTATTTGAAAATGAAAAAAACCGTTTAAGCCTTTTTCTTTTAACGCCGATTCTCTTGCTTGAACCATCGGGTCATCAGGTGGGATAAACGGAATACGGTCAATCATCACTAATTTCAAGTCATCACCACGAATATCGACACCTTCCCAAAAACTACTGGTTCCTAACAAAATAGGTTGAGAAGATTCTTTAAAACGTTTTAGCAACTCGTTTTTAGGTGTATCGCCTTGTGCCAAAATAGTCCCCGACCAGTGTTCATCTAAAATAACTTTTGCTTCCGCCAAAGCACGGTAGCTGGTAAACAATAAAAATGCCCGTCCTTTACTTGCTTTGAGCAATGGCCAAACCGCTCGCAGACAAATTTTAATATAGTTTTCCGAACGCGGTTCTGGTAATCCAATCGGATGATAAATCACCGCTTGTTTTTCAAAATCAAATGGGCTGTCCCAAGTCACACTTTTCGCAGCCATCAAACCTAAACGATTGGTAAAATAATCAAATTTCCCATCCACACTTAACGTTGCTGAGGTAAAAATCCAACTGCCACCCAAATTTTCTCTTTGACGTTTGAATTGCTCAGCGATACTTAATGGCGTTAAATGCAGTCGAAACCTAGCTTGTGATGATTCACACCAACGAATTTTATTTTTTGATTCAGTGGTTAGCCAAACATTTAATTCGCTCTCCAAATCCTGGCTACGTTTATGCACCGCAGAAAGTGATTTCCCTCTTTCACTCACCTCTTTTAACATATCAATCAGTACCGATAACTGATCCTTAACACGCTTTAAACATTTCATTAACGATTCATCTGCCGAAAATTCTTCCCACAAACGACGTTTATCCCATTTACCAAGTGCCGAATTAAATTTCTTAACATCTGTTTCAAATAGCTTAACCTGTTCAGATATTTCAATTGATTCTGCTGACTCTTCTTTTTGAGCATTACGAATATCTCTTGCCAGCTCGTCCAATTGCGAACGACTAATACTAAATCCTAAAAACTGGGCAGCAATATCAGGTAACTGATGTGCTTCATCAAAAATATAGATGTCCGCTTCTGGTAACACCTCACCAAACCCCCGCTCCCGCATCGCAAGATCGGCACTAAATAAATGGTGATTTACCACTAAAACTTGTGCATCAAGAGCCTCTTCTTTGACTTTAGAATAAAAACAACCTGTTTCTGATGAACAGCCATTCGGTGTGCAAAACTCTTGTCGCGAACCAACACGCGACCAAATAAAATCATTTTCATCAATACTGGATAGTTCAGATTTATCGCCGTAAACGGTTTTTTGTTGCCATTCATTGATTAAAGAAAGTTTTTTCCAGACCGATTTAACATTTTGTTCTGATGTTTCTGCTATTTCTAATCGTGTCGAACAAAGATAATTTTCACGCCCTTTTAAAACCCGTGCGGTTCCCTGCAGCTCACACAACTCACTTAAAAAAGGAATGTCTTTTGATAACAATTGTTCCTGCAAGGTTTTTGTAGCCGTAGAGATAATTACTTTCTTGCCCGCCAACATTGCAGGGGCAAGATACGCAAAGGTTTTACCTGTTCCCGTCCCCGCTTCCGCAATAAGAACTTCCTCATTATCAACCGCATCAGCAATCTCACAAGCCATTGCTATTTGCGCTTGACGCACCTCAAACCCTTCGATTTGTTTAGAAATTTCGCTCTCATTCGAAAAAAGATTTCTAACTTCTTCCGCTAAACTAGACTTAGACAAACAACAACCTGCAATTAAAAATTAACAAGGATATATTGTACCTAAATAGAGAGTCATCCTCCTCAAAAAGTTAAGCTCTAAAAACTAACTTCACGCTCCAAATTAAAATTTAGACTGCCATTTTGATTACCACCATCGATAATATCGACTCAAAGATAGTGTAAAACAATCTTAGTTGTTAAGGAAACACACAAAAACAGCCAAGAAAATAGTTGACTTTCTAACTGTAAATGAGGTTAATAGAGTTATTGAGGAG
>CAZQYD010000143.1:0-4241 GCA_964597465.1 uncultured Piscirickettsiaceae bacterium
CAGGTGGTATTGCTGCTTATAAATCTTTGGAGTTGGTGCGATTGTTTGTAAAAAACGGCGATGAAGTACAAGTGGTGATGACGGAGGGAGCGAAGGCGTTTATTCAACCGCTTTCTTTTCAAGCTTTATCTGGCAAGCCTGTTCGTGATGGTGTGTTTAATACCGAGCAAGAAGCAGGCATGGGGCATATTGAGCTGGCTCGTTGGGCGGATTTAATTGTTATTGCCCCTGCCACGGCAGAAACCCTTGCAAAGTTACGAATGGGGCGGGCAAATGATTTATTAACCACGCTAGTTTTGGCAACCGATAAGCCGATTATGCTTGCCCCTGCGATGAATCGTTTCATGTGGAACAATGAGGCGACGGTTGAAAATGTGGCGGTGCTTGAGAGTAGAGGACTGGTGGTTTTACAGCCTGATTCTGGTGAACAAGCGTGTGGTGAAATTGGTGAAGGGCGTATGCCAGAGCCACAAGCTATTTTTGATGAAGCAATTAACTTTTTAACGACCAACAAAACATTAAAAAAATTTTGGCAAAATAAAAAAGTTCTCATCAGCGCAGGGCCAACTTATGAAGACATTGACCCCGTGCGTTTTATCGGCAATAAAAGTTCAGGCAAGATGGGCTTTGCGATTGCCGAAACAGCGGTAAAGTTCGGTGCAGAGGTAGTTTTGATTGCCGGACCAGTGGCATTAAAAACATCGGCAAAGTTAAAGCGAAAAGATGTTCGTTCGGCAGAACAAATGTTTGCAGAAGTAAAAACAGAATATTTAAGTGCGGACTATTTTATTTCGGCGGCGGCGGTTGCCGATTATCGAGTTGTTAAGCCGAGTGAAAATAAAATTAAAAAAATAGCTGGGAAAGATGATTTGACTTTAGAATTGGTCAAAAATCCTGATATTGTTGCTTGGGTTGCAGAGCAACAGTCTAATATTAAAGTGATTGGTTTTGCGGCGGAAACAGAAAATGTTTTAGACTACGCAAAACAAAAATTAAACAATAAAAAACTAGACCTTATTTGCGCCAACCAAGTTGGCAACGGCATGGGTTTTGAACAAGACGATAATCAATTAACTTTAATTAGTAACTTGACCACAAAAGTATTAAAATTATCTAGTAAAAAACAACAAGCATTTGAGCTTTTAAAATTTATTGCACAGGAAAAAATATGAGTCTACAAGTACAATATAAAATTTTAGATAAACGCCTCGGTAATGAAATTGAAATGCCGCACTATGGCACGAAAGGTTCGGCAGGTTTAGATTTGCGTGCGTGTGTTGATGAGGATTTAATGATTGAGCCGGGGCAAACCGTTTTGATTCCAACGGGCATGGCAATTCATTTGGACGACCCAGGGTTTGCGGCGATGTTATTACCTCGTTCAGGACTGGGGCATAAGCATGGCATAGTGTTAGGTAATTTAGTCGGGTTAATTGATTCAGATTACCAAGGTCCATTAATGGTTTCTTGCTGGAATAGAAGCGATACGGCTTACAAAATAACGGTAGGGGAGAGAATTGCCCAAATGGTTATTGTGCCAGTCCTGCAACCAGAATTTAACCTAGTAGAAGCGTTCGGTGATGCAACTGATCGTGGAGAAGGTGGTTTTGGACATACTGGCAAGAAATGATTGTGTTGTTTTACTGCGATTTTTTCAGTTTTCTACCAAGAAACCTTTAAAATAACACTTTAAACATTCAACCAGACACCCCCCTGGGCACTTTTTAGTTGAATTTAATGGTTTTAATCGCAAAACCAATTAAAACAAGTTATTTCTCACTAAAAAGTGCCCAGGGGGGTATGAAAAACCGCTATTTATAAGCACTAGGAGCTAAAAATGCCAACATTTGATATTGTTTCAGAACTTGATAAACATGAATTAACCAATGCGGTTGACCAAGCGAATAAAGAAGTCACCACCCGTTATGATTTTAAAGGCACAGACTCAAACTTTGAATTGAAAGATTCGGTGATTACAATGAATACGGCATCTGATTTTCAGTTAAACCAAATGTATGATATTTTTGTACAAAAAGCCAATCGCCGTGGTATTGATGTGAAGTGTATGGAGGTCGGAGACCCTGATGTTCAGCTTAAAACTGCGAAACAAAAAATTGAGATGAAAGAGGGCTTAGATGCACCTTTATCGAAGAAGATAATTAAAGCGATTAAAGATTCAAAAATAAAAGTACAAGCGGCGAACCAAGGTGATTCGATTCGAGTAACGGGCAAAAAAAGAGATGATTTGCAGGCGACAATGCAAATGCTAAAAGGCTTAGAAGACCTTGATTTACCGCTTCAATTTAATAACTTTAGAGATTAATCACTCAATGCAGATTCAAAAAACAATGAACTTAAATAAAAAACAAGCTCAAAATATAGCCTCGGTGTTAGCCGAAGCCTTGCCTTATATTCAACGCTTTGCAGGCAAAACAATCGTGGTTAAATACGGCGGTAATGCGATGACCGAAGAAAAGCTGAAAAATGGCTTTGCACGGGATATTGTGTTGATGAAATTAGTGGGCATGAACCCTGTTGTGGTACATGGCGGCGGCCCGCAAATTGGTAGCGTATTGGATAAGGTTGGTAAACAATCTGAATTTATTCAAGGCATGCGTGTCACCGATTCGGAAACAATGGATATTGTTGAAATGGTGTTAGGCGGTTTAGTGAATAAAGAAATTGTCAATTTAATTCATCAACATGGCGGTAATGCGATTGGTTTGACGGGTAAAGATGGCGGTTTAATCCAAGCTAAAAAACTAAAAATGTCAGCGTTTAATGAAGACTTGAATGCACCTGAAATAATTGATTTAGGGCATGTTGGTGAAGTAACTAAAATTAATACCAAGGTATTAGATATGTTGGTAAAAGATGATTTTATTCCCGTAATCGCCCCTGTTGGGGTTGACGAAAATGGACAGTCTTATAATATAAATGCCGATTTTGTCGCAGGTAAAGTGGCGGAGGCTTTAAATGCTGAAAAGCTGATGTTGCTCACTAATATCCCTGGCTTATTAAATAAAGAAGGTGAATTATTAACGGGCTTAAATTCAGCTAAAGTAGCCGGGCTAATTAAGGACGGCACGATTTACGGCGGCATGTTACCCAAAATTCAATGTGCATTAGAGGCGGTTGAAAATGGCGTGAAATCTGCTCATATTATTGATGGAAGAGTGGAACACGCCGTGATGTTAGAGGTCTTTACCGATGAAGGTGTCGGTACGCTGATTACGTCAAGTTAAGCCGTTGGGTGTTTTTTAGGGCGAATAATCTGTACTAGTTTTCCAGTGGATGCCTGTAAATTTTGCCAGTCGTTTGGCAAGATGAAGTGGGCAAGTGCCCCTGCTGGAAATAAATGACTGTCACAATCTTGACAGCTATCTTGATCTTGTAAGTATTCGATTAATTCTTGTAGTTCAGGGTCGTGACCAATTATGAGAACTTTGTTATGTTTTCTAGGTATTTCGGCTAAAAATTTAAGTAAATTTTGTTGGCTAGTCTCTTTAAGCTGTGCGGTAACTTGGAGGGTTTCGTTGGACAGTTTGAGACGTCGGAAAGTCTGCTTTGCCCGTAAATCATCTGAAATATAGGCAACATCGACCTTAATTTTTTTTTCAGTGATTAAATCCCCCAAGCAAGCAGCTTGTTTTTTTCCTTTCGTCGAAAGAGGGCGTTCACCATCAGTAAACGCTTCGTCCCAATCCGTTTTGGCATGGCGAACAAGGTAGAGTTCCCTTAGGCTATCGGATTGCATTGCTTAATTCCTTAAACGCCGTATTTATCACGATAGTTTTTCATCGCTTCTAGGTAGGTGGTGTCACCTGCTTTTTCAAGATAATGGATGATGTCTTGCATATTAATAATGCTGAAAACGGGAATGCCATAATCTCTTTCTACTTCCTGAATCGCTGACAGCTCTCCTTGCCCTTTTTCCATTCTATCAAGTGCAACAATTACGCCAGCAGGTTTTGCTCCTTGGCTGTTGATTAAATCAATCGACTCACGAATAGCTGTTCCTGCGGTGATGACATCATCAATGATTAAAATTTCACCTGTTAGAGGGTGCCCAACAATATTGCCACCTTCGCCATGGGTTTTCGCTTCTTTGCGGTTAAATGCATAGGGTTTGTCTAGATTGAATTCGGTTGCTAAACAGGTGCTAGTTGTTGCCGCAAGCGGAATACCTTTGTAGGCGGGACCAAATAGCACGTCAAATGAAATGCGTTTGTCGATAATTT
>CAZQYD010000144.1:0-4220 GCA_964597465.1 uncultured Piscirickettsiaceae bacterium
AGCGAC
The DNA here is from genome assembly GCA_964597465.1 of uncultured Piscirickettsiaceae bacterium. Taxonomy (GTDB): domain Bacteria; phylum Pseudomonadota; class Gammaproteobacteria; order Thiomicrospirales; family Thiomicrospiraceae; genus Hydrogenovibrio. The sequence continues at coordinate 7 of CAZQYD010000144.1, forward strand.
ACTTTTTTCTCAGCCTAATTCTAACCTTAGTTGTTAAGCGTTTCCTTAAAGTGGCCAGAACAGTAAAATTAATGGTATTGAAACGGCAAGAATAAGTAGTTCTAAAGGTAGCCCCAGTCGCCAGTAGTCGCCAAATTTGTAGCCTCCTGGTCCCATGATGATGGTGTTGTTCTTGTGTCCGATGGGGGAGAGAAAGGCACAGGATGCGGCAATGGCGACGCCCATTAGGAAGGCGTCGGGGTTGACGTTTAGGGTGTGTGCGAGGCTTACGGCGATGGGGGCGGCGACGAGTACGGTGGCGACGTTGTTTAGCATGTCGGAGAGTGTCATGGTGACAACCATCAGCAGGGCGAGGATGGCGATGACTGACCAGCCTTGGGTGAATTCAATGATGCCGTTGGCGATGAGTTGTGTGCCGCCTGATGTTTCTAGGGCAGCTCCGAGTGGTATCAGTGAGGCAATGAGTACAATCACTGACCATTGCACAGAGTCGTACATTTGTGAGGGGCTGACAACTTTTAAGAAGCCGTATAGCACGACGACCATCGCTAGGGCAACGGGTAGGTAGACAACGCCGAAGCTTGATAGCAGAATGGCGATGGCGAATAGTGAAATTGCAAGCCCTGCTTTTTCTCGTTGTACGACTTGTATGTCTCGTTTTTCAAGTGGTAGTGCTCCTAGCCAAGTAATCACCTCGTCAAGCTGCTCTTGCTCTCCCATTAGTAATAATACGTCACCTGCTTTGATAGAGGTTTTGCGGACTCTTTCGCGGAGCATTTTTCCTTGGCGGGAAATACCGAGTAGCATCACGCCGTGGCGATAGAGTAACCGTGCGTTTTCGGCGGACTGCCCAACGATTCTTGCATCTAAAGGCACAGTGGCTTCGCTCATGCTGAGTGTGCCAGCAAGGCTGCCGTTGTGTTTGGCAGATTTTGAGTAGGAGAGTTTGAGGTCGCCTGATAGGCTTTCGAGTGCTTTTGGGTTGGCTTCGATAATCAGCATGTCGCTTTTTTGAATAGTTTCATGCAGGGCTTTTCCTGGCAAGCGTTTGCCTTTGCGAACTAGACCAACAATCAAGGTATCATGTTCTTCGGCAGTTTTTCCAAGTTCACGAATGGTCTGCCCAATGGCGGGAGATTTTTCGTCAAAACCGATTTCGATAATGTAGTCATCAAGGTTACGCAGGTCATCGGAGCTGTCGGAACTCTTGTCGGTTTCGGGGACGAATCGCCAGCCCATTAGGGCAATAAAGGTAATTCCCGCGACTGCCGCACCTAGTCCAACCCAAGCAAAATCAAACATCGAGTAGGGCTCGCCAAGTGAGGTTTCTCTAAATTGTGAAATAACAATATTGGTTGGCGTACCAATTAGTGTGACCATGCCACCAAGAATGGTGGCAAAAGAGAGTGGCATGAGCGTTTTGGAGGGTGAGCGTTTCGCACGTTTCGCGGCTTGGATATCAACGGGCATGAGTAGTGCAAGGGTGGCAACATTGTTCATAAATGCGGACATTATCGCTCCTAGAATTCCGATTGATGCAATGTGAGAGCCTAATGAGCGACTGGTATCAATAAACTTTTCAGAGAGCATTTCAATTGCACCAGATTGCGAAAGGGCTTTGGAAATAATAAGTACCAGTGCAATGATAATAACCGCAGGGTGTCCAAAACCTGAAAAAGCGGCATCTTTTGGAATCACTCCAAGCAATAAGCCTAGCGATAAAGCACCAAAGGCAACAAGGTCGTATCGCCATTTCCCCCAGACTAATAAGACAAGCACCGCACCCATCAATAAAAATAACGTAATTTGTTCGTAAGTCATGTTCTAAAATTCTCTGTTTAGCATTTGGTCTAATTTTAACCATCTTTCACTTTTATGTTCAGACTATTTAAGTATAATAGAGACTTTTTCATAAATGGGGTGCGAATAAAAATGAGATAAATTTTGCCTTATTTTGCCTAAAAAATAAGCGTAATAGCTTGCTATTGTGGTTTTTTTTAGGTGAAAGAAGGTGGGATTTAGCCATTTTAATTTGTGCATCCATTTATGCAAAGGTCTCTAATAATCTGATGCAAAACGAATTTGTTATTGAAGTAAACAATTTGAGCTTTTCCCGTGGTAGTCGTAAAATTTTCGATAACCTGAGCATGACGATTCCTAAGGGAAAGGTAACCGCTATCATGGGACCAAGTGGCACGGGTAAAACTACTCTGTTGAAATTGATTGCGGGACAGCTTCAGCCAGATAGCGGAGAAGTGTTAGTTAATGGTTTGAATATCCATAAGCTTGGACGTAAAAAACTATATGAATTACGTCGTATCATGGGGATGTTATTTCAAAGTGGTGCATTGTTAACCGATTTTAGCGTGTTTGATAATATTGCTTTTCCTTTACGTGAACATACCGATTTACCCGATGAGATTCTCGCACCTTTAGTGAAAATGAAATTACAGGCAGTGGGCTTACGTGGTGCACAAGATTTAATGCCTTCAGAGTTGTCGGGTGGGATGTTGCGACGTGTGGCACTGGCACGTGCGATAGCACTAGACCCCGAAATTATTTTTTACGATGAACCTTTTACAGGGCAAGACCCTATTGCACTTGGTGTGTTGGTTGATCTGATTAAAACGTTAAATCAAAGTTTAAAGTTGACTAGCGTGGTGGTGTCGCATGATGTGCATGAGATTATGTCGATTGCGGATCATGTTTGCATTCTATCTGGCGGAAAAGTGGTTGCTGCAGGAAGTCCACAAGCCTTAACCGATTCGGATAATAAATTTGTCGAACAGTTTATTAATGGTTTGCCTGATGGCCCCGTGCCTTTTCAGTATCCAGCAAATCAATATGCTGATGATTTAAAAAGGTCTCATAAAGATGGTAGAGCATGAGTAAGTTTTTAGTCGGTATTGGTGCGATAGTGATTGGCTTGTTCCAATCCATAGGCAAGGCAACTATGTTTGTTTTTGCGATGTTTTGGGCAATGCCTTACGCAATTCAACGTTTTGGCTTACTGGTTAAACAGATTTATTTTTTGGGTGTTTTATCTTTGCCGATTATCCTCACCGCGGGTTTATTTGTTGGTATGGTGATTAGTTTGCAGGGCTATACTGTATTAGTAGATTATAATTCGGAAGAGGCGGTAGGGACGATGACCGCCTTGTCACTTATTCGTGAATTAGGCCCTGTCGTGGCAGGTTTGCTTTTTGCAGGTCGAGCGGGGTCAGCCTTGACGGCAGAAATCGGCTTGATGCGTTCAACCGAACAAATATCCGCATTAGAAATGATGGCTGTTGATCCAAATCGCTATATTTATGCCCCAAGATTAGTCGCAGCTATTATTGTGATGCCAATGTTGTCGATGATGTTTATTGCGATTGGTATTATCGGTGGCTACTTGGTCGCCGTTGACTGGTTGGGCGTGGATGAAGGTTTCTTTTGGTCACAAATGCAATCACATGTTGATTGGAGTGAAGATGTGCTAAATGGCGTCATTAAATCGGTTGTATTTGGGGTATTAATTGCATTAGTTTCTTTGTATCAAGGGGCAAATGCCATGCCAACTTCGGAAGGCGTGAGCCGTGCAACAACGAAAACAGTTGTGCATTCATCTTTGGGTATTTTAGGGTTAGACTTTTTATTAACTGCGTTAATGTTTTAGAGACCTGTGCATCCATTTATGCAAAGATCTCTTTTAGAATAGGAAAACGGTATGTCTCGTAAAACGATTGTTGAAATTTGGGTAGGTTTATTTACGCTAATAGCGATAGCTGGCTTGGCAATGGTGGCATTCAATGTCAGTAATTTTCAAGGGGTTCAAGAGAAAAAAACCTATCAAATCCATGCTTTATTTGGCAATGTCGGCGGTTTAAAAGTACGAGCACCCGTTAAAATTAGTGGCGTGGTGATTGGGCGTGTGACTGGGATTGAAGTGGATATAGAAAGTTATCAAGCTAAGGTTACGATGGACATTAATAGTCAGTTCAATGAGTTATCACTGGATACGTCAGGGTCAATTTTAACATCAGGTATGTTAGGCGACCAATATATCGGCTTAGATCCTGGCGCGGATGAAGAGTATTTAATACAGGGTGATTACTTAGATATTGTACAATCGGCACTGGTCTTAGAAGAATTAATCGGTAAGTTTTTAACCAGCTTGTCTGAGGAGAAAAAATAATGTCATATAAAAAAATGATAATAAGTTTATTTGTTGT
>CAZQYD010000145.1:0-4219 GCA_964597465.1 uncultured Piscirickettsiaceae bacterium
ATATCGGCACTTTTTACCAGTATAAAATAATCTTAGTTGTTAAGCGTTTCCTTTAGGTGTTGAAAAACAGCTATTTAAAATATTAGAAATAAATATTGAAGAGTTTAGAAAAATAAAATAGGTTTTAGGAAAAAATGAAAATAGCAATTATTGGTGCATCAGGCCGCATGGGAAAAACGCTGATCCAAGCGGTTGACAATGCACAGGGTTTAACCGTTTCAGCCGCCATTGAACGACCTAATAGTTCATTAATCGGTGTAGACATTGGGGAACTTAGTGGAATAGGCAAAAATGGCATTAAAATAGTTTCCTCCCTAGAAGAAGTTGTTAATGATTTTGATACCCTTATCGACTTCACAACACCAGTAACAACACTACATAATTTAGATATTTGTATCGCCAATAATAAAAAAATTATTATCGGAACAACGGGTTTTGACGACGACGGTTTGGCTAAAATTAATCAAGCGGCTAAAGATATTGCAATTATCTTTGCCGCTAATTACAGCGTAGGCGTAAATCTTTGTTTAAAATTATTAAAGCAAGCAGCCGAAGTGCTAAACGAAGACTACGACATAGAAATAACCGAAACTCACCACCGTCACAAGGTAGACGCACCATCGGGAACAGCACTAAAAATGGGCGAAGTTGTGGCTGAAACACTTGGTAGAGACCTAAAAGAATGTGCCGTTTACGGAAGACAAGGTATTACGGGAGCAAGAGACCCAAATACAATCGGCTTCACCACCATTAGAGCAGGCGATGTAGTAGGCGACCATACCGTATTATTCGCAACCGATGGCGAAAGAATAGAAATAACCCACAAAGCCTCAAGTCGAATGACCTTTGCCAAAGGTGCGGCAAGAGCATGCAGTTGGCTAGAGAATAAACCAACAGGCTTATTTGATATGCAAGATGTGTTGAATTTACGCTAGATTAATTGTTATTAACACCCAATTTATGCAAAGGTCTCTTTTAATTTAGAGTATTGTTTTTTATCTACCCCTCCAAATACTATCTTTTTTCGCTATAAAGCTTCAATTTCTGCTAAACTTTTAAGATAATTATTTAAACTACCCCCCTGAACAACCTAGATTTTGGATACCCAATGCTACGAATTACGAATGTAACACTCCCCCTTGACCATAATGATGCACAACTCAAAAACGAGATTGTGTCTGCTCTATCCATCAATGAAGAACAATTAATTGATTTTACTGTTTTTAGACGAGGTTTTGATGCGAGGAGCAAAAATAACATAAGTCTGCTATACACCATTGATGTCACTACCAATAATGATACAGAGGTGCTTAAAAGCAATCATGGTAATCAAAACATTCGACCATCTCCAGACATGACCTATCGTCATGTTACACAAGCCCCTGATAACTTAACCGAACGCCCAGTTGTAATTGGATTTGGACCTTGTGGGATTTTTATAGGGCTTGTTTTAGCCGAAATGGGCTACAAACCCATTATTGTTGACCGTGGTCAAGAAATTCGTCAACGCACGAAAGATACCTTTGGTTTTTGGCGTTCTAAAACATTAAATACCGAATCAAATGTACAATTTGGCGAAGGAGGAGCAGGAACATTTTCTGACGGAAAGCTCTGGACACAAATTAAAGATAAAAAACATTATGGACGAAAAGTGCTAAATGATTTTGTTGAAGCTGGCGCGCCCGAAGAAATTTTATATGTCAGTAAACCGCATATTGGAACATTCAAATTAATCGTCATGGTTGAAAAAATGCGTGCCAAAATTATTGCATTAGGTGGAGAGATTCGTTTTAATTCACGGGTTGATGATTTACACATTGAAAACGGACAAGTAACAGGACTAACCTTGTCTGACGGTAACGAAATAAAATCAAAACACATAGCCTTAGCTACGGGACATAGTGCGCGTGATACTTTTGAAATGCTTGAAAAGATAGGCGTTTACCTTGAAGCAAAATCTTTTTCGATTGGCTTTCGTATTGAACATAATCAATCCGCCATTGATGAAGTATTATTTGGAAAAAACGCAGGCAATCCTATTTTAGGAGCCGCCGATTACAAACTTGTACACCACTGCAAAAATGGGCGTTCCGTCTATAGTTTTTGCATGTGTCCTGGTGGAACTGTCGTTGCCGCAGCCTCTGAAGAGCATCGTGTCGTCACCAATGGCATGAGCCAATACTCACGCAGTAAACGCAATGCCAATAGTGCGATAGTGGTAGGGATTGACCCGAGTGACTACCCCGGCGGACCCTTGGCAGGTATAGAACTTCAACGCCAACTCGAAAGTGCCGCCTATCAATTAGGTGGCGAAAACTACGATGCACCCGCTCAATTACTAGGCGATTATTTAGATGGAAAAACCTCCGAACAGTTAGGCAAAATAAGCCCCTCTTACAGGCCAGGAGTTAAATTAACCGACCTTAGTAAAATACTGCCAGACTACTGCCGTGAAGCATTGCAAGAAGCAATTCCCGCCTTCAATCAAAAGATAGCAGGCTTTGCAATGAAAGACGCCTTGTTAACAGGCGTAGAAACCAGAACTTCCTCACCCGTTAGCATTAAACGGCATCGAGAAAGCTACCAAAGCATCAACACCAAAGGGCTATACCCTGCGGGTGAAGGAGCAGGGTATGCAGGAGGAATCATGTCAGCCGCTATTGACGGCATAAAAGTAGCCGAAGCAATGGCGCTAGCCATTAATAAAGACAACGACTAAGGATCTGAACCTAATCAGCACAAATTAATCCGTCCCTAAGTGGCGGTAGTTTATCCTCAAACTTTTTATCTGTTAATAATCTTAAAAAACACTCTAAGCCTTTAATACTACCATCCCCCATTTTTTGCATTGCCAGTTTGCCATGGTCAATGGTTGATGGAAAAGAAGTTGCACCCCATTCAACTCCCGTTTCAGGGTTCGTTTTTCTGCTCTCACGACCATTTGAAGCACCTCTAAAATCGTAAAAATCTAGTACGGTTTTAAGCTCTTTAAAAACCCCATTGTGCATGTATGGACCAGTCACAGCAATATTACGCAGGGTAGGGGTTTTAAATTTACCTTTTAAGCCCTCATTATTAGCCAGTGGGTTTTCATATAACCCCATATCGCCATTGGCTAAAAAGCCAGCATGCAAGCCTTTTGATTGAATGACATTTTTTAAAGCCGTGTTTTCAGGTACGCCAATGTTAAAATATTTATAGTTACTAAAAGTCTGTAATGGCTCGCGTATTTTAGTTTTTTGGTCATTAATCATATGGCAATTAACACAACTACTATTGTTTAAAGCAAAAAATACTGATTTTCCTACACCTTCCATAAAGGTTAGTTGATACTCTCCTTTTAAATGGCGATCCCATTTCGAGTCAAACGGAGAAAATTGATCGGTTTTTTCAAATTTAGCAATGGCTTTGGTCATGTTTAGATAGGCACTATCAATATTGTCGAAAACATTTTTACCATAAAATTTTTGAAAAGCAGCAATATAATTATCATTTTCTTTAATTCTAGCAATCACCGAAGCCTTATCAGGCATATTCATTTCAACAGGGTTAAGTGGCGGTCCACCTGCTTGACCTTTTAAATCATCTTCACGACCATCTAAAAACTGCCCACCTATAAAACCATTATCATCTGCAGGAGAGCCAGCAGGTAACGCCGAAAAGTTTGGTGAAAATTTGGCATAGCCTGCAGTCGGAGTATTTCTAACCCCGATAGAAAAATTATCATCACCTAAAGATACACCAAGCGGTTGGGCTTCATTATTTCGGCTATCAATAAAAGCATGCAAAGGGTCATGACAAGTTGCACAAGATTGCGTACGGTCTTTAGATAAGTTTTTATCATGAAATAATAATTTACCTAATTCAACCTCGTCGCCTTGAAAAGAAGATGGGGTATCGTCTTTGCTTGACCCACCACTGCAAGCAGTCATCAAGAAAATACTATAAATTATGGCGAGTGATTTTAATTTTTTATTGACCATGGGTTTTGTATTATTTAGTTTAGTTTAAATGTTCTTCCTTAATTATACTACTGGATAGGAGTTAAAGAACTTCTCCTGCTAATTTATTTTTTAATGGCAATCTATTAGAGACCTTTGCATAAATGGATGCACAAATTAAAATGGCTAAATTTCACCTTCTTTCACCTAAAAAAACACGCAATAGCGAGCTATTACGCTTATTTTTTAGGCAAAATAAGGCAAAATTTATCTCATTT
>CAZQYD010000146.1:0-4206 GCA_964597465.1 uncultured Piscirickettsiaceae bacterium
ACTGTTCTGGCCACTTTAAGGAAACGCTTAACAACTAAGGTTAGAATTAGGCTGAAAAAAAGTGTCTCCATAAGTTACTTCTAAGTAAAGAAAACAAATTTTAAAAATATTTTAAATAAAAAAAACAATCTACAAAAAATAACCAATTGTCTATTTTTTAATCAGTTCAAAAAAATAGGCGTTATAACAACACTTAGCCTACTTTTAATTGAATTAGCCACAAAGTTATCCACAGTAATTGTGGATTAATAACAGAGTGGAATTATTATCATTAATGACTAATAAACATGATTCTTTTCCTTAAATAACATTAACTTAAATAAATTTACTATAAATCAACTTAATAAAAAAAACTAATTTTACTAAACCGCTGTCAAGCTTTTTTTGTATTTTATTCACTGTTTTTTGACATCCATCATTTAAAACCCTTCAAAGCCTTATATACCAATATATTAGCCATAAAATTGAATTCCGTTTTTATTTTGATATGGTAAAATTCAGCTCAACATAATCCTACAACATAACCCCACGGGCTAACAATAAATTTTATGGCAAAAATACTAGGCATCGGTAACTCCGTTCTTGATATTATTCTAACCACCTCTCATTTTCCGCATGAAGATGAAGAGATGCGTGCTGTCGAACGAAAATATCAAACAGGCGGTAATGTTAATAATACCCTTTATATTCTTTCTCAACTGGGTCATGAAACAAGCATTATTACCACTATCTCGAATGATGATTCTGCTAAAAAAATATTAGCTGACTTTAAAGCTCGCCAAATTAATACCGAACACCTGCAACGCTTCATCAAAGGGCAGTCTCCAACCTCTTATGTTTTATTAAATCAACAAACAGGTTCAAGAACCATTACCCACATTCGTGAACTACCCGAAGTTAGTTTTGATCATTTTGCCAAAATTGAAATCGAAAACTACGACTGGTTGCATTTTGAAGGGCGTAATATTGAAAATTTAAAAGGCATGATGAATATTGCCAAAACCTTTTTAGAGGGACAGCCAATTTCTTTAGAGGTTGAAAAACAACGAGAAGGCATTGAAGATCTTATTCCGATGGCGGATGTGATTATTTTTTCTCATCATTATGCCAAACAAGCGGGTTTTCAAAATGCCGTTGAACTACTTAAAGCCCAACAACAAAATGCCCCCGAAGCAAAACTTGTTTGTACCTGGGGGAAACTCGGAGCATGGTATTGTGATAAACAAGGAGAAATTAAGCACCAACCCGCCCAAAGAATCCCACAGACAATTGATACGCTTGGTGCTGGCGACACATTTAATGCCGGCTTGATTGATAGCCTTAGCCAAGGAAAAACACTCGCAGAGGCAACTCTATCAGCGACTAAACTTGCCGCACAGAAGTGTCAACGAATAGGATTAGATGATATTTTAACCAACGTTGTCGAGAAAAAACCGCTTGCCAATATTGAACAGGTGACCAATTCTAAAGTAACCATTGTTCCTTGTGCTGATTTAGCGCATTCGGTGATTTTAATTAAACATGAAACGGGCATTAAAGCCTATCTAAACAACTGCCCACATCAAGACGTTCCACTAAACGAAGCCTATAAAATTGATGTAAACCCGTTTGAAAAAACCATAAAATGCTCCGTTCACGATGCCTATTTTAATGTAGATGATGGTTGCTGTACAGAAGGTCCCTGCATTAACGAAGAGTTGGAAGCCGTTGCCATTACCGTTGATGATAATGGCGATATATTTTTAGCATAAAAAGTGGAGAATAAAACCTTACCCCCCTGGGTACTTTTTAGCTGATTTTATTGGTTCTAAAACTTGTAATACTGCTATTCTTAAAAATTTGCCCTAATACTAAACGATGGAAAAAATGGAAAATCAGAGGTGTTTTTAGGGTCTCTAAAATCGGAATAATCGCTTTCATATTCATAACCGACCGTGTTCGGTCTGAACAACCCTGTTACATTCAATAATTCAAACCTCGTGGTTAAGTCCCAAGATGAGTATTTCCATTTTCTTTCCATTGATAAATCCAAACTTGCATACACAGGCAATCTATCGCCGTTCACTTTGCCATACTTAGGTTTCCAATAACAGCCTGCTTGCTCTGGGTTCGCTTGACAACTTGCCATTGCGGTACTTGAGCCTGGTACGGCACTTCCCTCTCTACCAACTACTTTGGTATAGGGCAAACCTGTATGGGCTTTAAGATTCATGCCCCATACCCAGTTATGCCAACTACCGGTGAAAGGTTGGTTGTAAACCATGTTGATAGTGTGCGGTTGGTCGCCACTAAATAATCGCTTACTGCCCTCACCCTCGTCGGTTCTTTCGGTTTCCAAATAGCTATAACTTACCCAACCAAATGAGCGGTCATGCCATTTTTTCTTAAATAAAACATCGACACCCTGTGCAAATCCTTTGCCTTCGTTGGCATAGTTTTCAGGATGTTCTCTTCCAACCACCAATTTTGTCATCGGCTTATGATAAACCTCAACCTGCCCAGACCATAAATCAGATAATTCAAATTTCACGCCTAAAATTCGATGTTCCGCCTGCGTCATCACTAGCTCGGGGTTACCAATATCATCAACCATTTCATGACCCTGTGGGTTTTGCACAAACTTGCCCCATGACGCAGTCAATCTTACTTTATCATTTAGATCATATTCAAGATTTAATCTAGGCGATAATTGCTGTGCTTCAAATCCCTCTACCTTAACTTGCTTATGCCTTAATCCTAAGGTTGCAAACAACTTAGGGGTTATTTCTTGCGTTAATTGAACATAAGGAGCAATACTTTGCCCCGTTGATTTCTGGTCAAGTGCAATACCTGGTTGTCCTGTTACAGTACAGTCTGGCTGTCCTTCTCGACATGGCTGAATGATATAGCCATCGACTGTAAAGTTGCTTTGATACAAATCGATACCTGCTTTCCAATTTTGGGTGTTACTTGCATGCCATTGCCAGCTTGGCAATAAAAAATAAGTATCGCTATTAGTATCAACACTAAAGCTATCGCCTTGATTAGGGTCGCTATCTGCTAACTGCGTTCCCAACACGAACCCACCTTGTCTTTTAAACAAGCCGGCTCTAATGGTTTGTTCTAATTGTGGGGATAAAGTTTGCTTCCACCTCACGCCATAGGTCTGAAAAGCCGATTTCCCACCTAAATCTCCTGCTAATGCGGGGTCTGGCACAACTTCTTTTTCATCTTTAATATGAATTTTTAACTGGTCATCGGCGGCAAAAACAGAAAAGTCTAATTGCCCTTTATCCAGTTTATAGTGGTACTTCGCTTGCAAATCCCAAAACTGTGGAAATTGGGTATAGGTATTTTCCGAGCCAGGTAAATCGCCAACTTTAGGTAAAAGCAAGTCAAAATAACTTCTACGAAAAGCAAAGTAACCCGAGCTATTTTCACTAATCGGTCCTTCTAATTTAAAAGAAGCATCATAAAGACCTAGCTGATAAGTTTGATGTAGTTTATCGCTTAATGGGTTTCGTGTATTAACGGAAACCACGCCGCCTAATCGGTCGCCATGTTCAACACCAAAACCGCCAAGATAGGTTTTAAAATTACTAATCGTATCGGGATTTAACACCGAAAATTGACCGCCAAGATGATAAATATAACCAATCGGTAAACCGTCTACCCAAATCGCATTTTCATTGGCATTACTACCACGAACATAAAAACCTTCCGTACTACCACTCTGCGATGAACTGGCAGAAACGATACCTGGTAAAATCTTAATCGCACCAAGCGGATCGCCTTGTGTTCCTGCAACGCCTTTAAGCTCTTCAATATTCAATTCTATCTCTGAACCACTGGTATCTAATGTTGAGGTAGAAGTGATTTCAGGAGCAAGATTAGTGTCATCTACCCTTTCGGCTTTTACTGAAATTGATTCTAGCTCAACACTTTCTGCTAACGCACAAGTTGACGGCAACACTAAAACCAAGCTTAACATTGTTTTTTTCATCATTATTCTCACTCTATTGGCACATAAATTTCGACGGTTTGTTCGCTATTTACAGGGTTTTCTATCGCATTCAAATATTTTTCAAAAGGCGGCACATCTCGAAAGCGATAACCCTTTTTTTCAATCCAGGCATAAAGCCCATACCAACTTTCTAAGTTCTCTCCGCACTCTACCAACACCTTCACATATTTTCCGCCAGCAACGGTTTTGCTTTCAAAGCCGTA
>CAZQYD010000147.1:0-4165 GCA_964597465.1 uncultured Piscirickettsiaceae bacterium
ATAACACCTACACCAATTGCTGTAGCTGCATAAATGTCCGCAATAAATTGAGCTTCCATCTAGTATTACTCCATAGTAGTTATATGTAATCTTTCGATCACGTTAAAGTTAAAAAGCTTTTTACTCACATCGTCTTAACAAGTAAAACTTTGAAGCAAGGTGCTATAAACCTTTATTTAGGGATTTAGTTCTATTAAAAACCAAAACCCTACAACATTCTTTCTTATGCCTAGTGAGCTGGCTCAGAAGCCATTCCTAGATATACAACTGTTAGCACCATAAATATAAAGGCTTGAAGAGTGATCACCAACAAGTGGAAAATCAACCAACCCAAATCTAATATTATTTGTAATGGAGCCCAAAAGAATGCAGCAGCACCTACTGCCAAAGTTCCACCAATCAAAGCGATTAGCAAGAATACGAGTTCACCTGCGAAGATGTTTCCAAACAAACGCAGACCTAGAGATAACGGTTTTGATATCTCTTCAATGAATGTCATTAAGATATTAAAAGGTATAAAGAACTTACCAAAAGGATGGAATAGGAATATCTTAATAAACCCCCAAACACCTTTGTTTTTAATATTAAAATATAGAATAAGACCAAAGACAGTAATTGCCATCGCCATGGTAGTATTTAAATCAGTTGTAGGAACGACCTTAAAATAGGCATCTGGATTATCTGTAATCAGCCTAAACAAATATGGCATCAAGTCAACTGGCAACAAATCCATTGAATTCATCAACAACACCCATAAAAAGATAGTCAACGCTAGTGGCGCGATAAGAGGATGATGACCAGGAAAAGCATCTTTAACATTGGTAGAAACGAACTCTAAGATACCTTCCATAACGTTTTGAAAACCGCTAGGAGCACCAGCTTCTAGGTTTCTAGTCAAGCGATACGAAAAAAACACAATTAATGCACCAAGAAATATACTCACGCCAATCGTATCTAGATGAAACGTCCAAAAACCTTCACCGACATAATTATTAGTCAGGTGATGCTGAATATACTCAACAGTGGTGGGATTCTCTGCACTCAAATCTTTTTACTCCTCAATCAGTCAGCCGACGCTTACCTAGCAAACTAAAAACCTGCCCTATTTGCATTAACACAAAAGTCAATACAACTGGCATAGGCTCTAAGCTAAGTAACGACAAACCTAAAACAAATAACACAGCTAATAGAACAAATCTAGCAACTGCACTCATATATAAAATCATTACGCCCATCTGTGGGTCTTCGGATGCTTTCTTATCCGCTTTTTTGAACGTGAAACCAAGCATCAACACATTGACGATGCCCACAAAAAAACCAAATAGAGCTGAAACCAAGCCACCTTGAAAGGCAAATACGGCAACCGCTAGTAAACCAATCAAGCCCTGTATTTTTAACGGACTAGATAAAGCGTTCATCTTCATTTAATTATTTTTCTTTTCTTTATTTATTCCGTTGTTAGCACCGGTATCCATTAAGTCCATTTTCTCTAATAACTTCTGAACCTTCATCGTACCACCAATAAATCCTAATAACCCGCAACCTAACATAAACAAAGGCGTTGTCCCTAGAAACCAATCAATGGCATAGCCAAGAATAAAGCCCGCTACAATCATACTGGTAAACATGGACCCTGCACCTAATAATAAAAAGTTAAGTGCCGGCTTGGTCTTTTTTTTAGAAGATTTTATAACCTTCTCTGGTAATCCTTTATTTTTCATTACCCACAAGTCTTTCAATATTATCGGGACGGAATGATATATCTTTCTTTAAATAAAATCCAGTTAAATTTTACTTATTTTCAGCTCAATACTAGATATTGATTTCAGCTATTATTCTACACCTATTTCAGACAGAATTCTATCCAACTCTTCCTCAGTAGCATAAGAAATTTCTATTCTACCCTTACCCGTCTTATGATGCTTAATCTTTACCTTTGCAGAGATACTATCGGTCAAGGCTGATTCTTTTTGCAAAATATACTTAGGAACAACTGAAACTGCTTTTTTCGTTAGTTTTGTTGGGACAATAATTGACTGTACTGCCTGCTCCATTTCTCTTACAGTCCATTTTTTGTTAATGGATTTTTGAGCTAGATCTAATTGCACTTCTTCTGGTAGCGTTACAATTGCTCTTGCATGCCCCATCGTTAATTCACCTAGGTGAATGTTTTCTTGTATTTTTTCTGGAAGCTTGAGCAATCTTAATAAATTAGTAACAGTGGCTCTTGACCTGCCTACCGCATCTGCTACGCCCTGTTGATTGATATCAAACTCTTTCATCAACCTTTTCAGTCCTAACGCTTCTTCGATTGGATTTAAATCTTCTCGTTGGATGTTTTCAATCAATGCCATTGCAAGTGTTGTTTGATTATCAGCTTGACGTACGACAACGGGAACAGTGGTTAGACCAGCTATTTTTGATGCTCGCCAACGACGCTCACCCGCTATAATTTCATATTTATCATCTGCTGCACTTTTCACGACAATTGGCTGGATAATACCTTGTATACGTATCGAGTCGGCGAGTTCTTGCAAGGATTCTTCATTAAATGTATATCTTGGCTGATAAACACCTGGCACTAGCTTTTCAACGGATACCTTTTCAATTCTTAAATCAGTAATAGATTTTTCTGTTTTTTTCTTAGAGCCTAATAAAGCCCTAATGCCACCCTGCCCCATGCCTGTTTTTTTTGCCATCTTAACTACCAACCTTTCTAATTAATTCATTTGCCAATGCCAGATAAGCAATCGCACCATGGGAACTGATATCATAATCTAAAATTGATTCACCATGACTTGGTGCTTCTGCTAAACGCACATTTCTTGGCACAATTGTTTTCAACACTTTCATGCCAAAATGTGTAACCAACTCATTAGAAACGTCATTCGCTAAATTGTTACGACGATCGTGCATGGTTCGCAACAAGCCATCAATTTGTAAATCGGGATTTAAGTCTTCCTGTACGACCGAAATCGTATCCATTAATGCCGATAACCCCTCTAAGGCAAAAAATTCACATTGCACAGGCACAAGAATACCATCTGCGGCAACCAATGCATTTATCGTCAACATACTTAAAGAAGGCGGACAGTCAATAATAATAAACTCGTAAGCTTGTTTAAGCTGATTCAAGCTATCTTTTAAATGATTTGCTCCACTATCGCTATTTAACAAAGCAACTTCTGCCGCTGTTAACCCCGTATTGGCACCAATTAAATCGAGATTTTCTACTGGCGTACTAAGCACAACTTCAGACGCACTCGCGCCCTCTGCTAGTAGCTCATACGCAGACAGCTCAAGCGATTCTTTGTCAATTCCTACTGCTACCGTTGCATTACCCTGTGGATCCAGATCAACCAACAGCACTTTTTTATTCATACGTGCAAGTGCCGCACTAAGGTTTACACTCGACGTTGTTTTTCCAACGCCACCCTTTTGATTGGCTAAGGCGATCACTCTACCCATAGTTAACTATTCGTCCGTGTTAGTTGAATTAGCGTCCGCTCAGCATTGAGATTCGGCACATTCAAGTCAAAAACCTTTGCTATTTCAGCAAATTTTGGCAGACTCTCAATTTCTTGTGATGTCTTTTGCGATTTCATTGCCCACCAACTACCATCAGCGGTTAATAGGTGTTCCGTTAGATTTAACATATCATTTAACGCGGTAAACGCTCTTGAAATCACACCATCATATAATTCAGTAGGTGAATATTTTTCAACCCGCTCTTGAATGACTTGCACATTTTTCAAGCTCAGCTCTGCTTTTGCTTGAATTAAAAAGCGAGTTTTTTTACTATTACTATCCAGCAAGTCAACCTGCATTTCTGGAAATAAAATCGCCAAAACCACGCCAGGCAAGCCGCCGCCTGTACCAACATCAATCATTTTTTTGTTGCCAGCAACATAGGGAGCGACCACAAGACTGTCTAAAATATGCTTCGTGAACATTTCATCCAAATTTCGAATAGAGGTCAAATTATAAACTTTATTCCATTTTTCAAGTAAAAACAAATAGTCAATTAAACGTTCAATAACTACCGCAACTTGACCATTGAAGGTACCCCCCTGGGCACTTTTTAATGGCAATTGAGCATTTAACAGTGATTCTAATTGAATTCGATACTTTTCGCGCATTTTAAATCAGTTCTAACCTTTCTTAT
>CAZQYD010000148.1:0-4130 GCA_964597465.1 uncultured Piscirickettsiaceae bacterium
TAACTATTTAAAATATCAGCCATGAATCATCAAGCCAATCGAACAAAACGCATTGCCCAACTTAAACAACTTTTGACCCAACGAGTAGTGGTGCTTGATGGTGCGATGGGGACGATGATTCAGGACAAAAAGCTGTCTGAAGATGATTTTCGTGGCGATCGTTTTGTTGATTATCATATGGATATTAAGGGCAATAATGATATTTTAGTGATTACGATGCCTGATTTAATTCGTGATATTCATTTAGAATTTTTGCGTAATGGCACCGATATTTTAGAAACCAACTCTTTTAATGCTACCGTCATTGCCCAAGCTGATTATGACATGCAGGACTATGTGACGGAAATTAATTATGAGTCCGCCAAAGTAGCCCGAGAAGCTTGTGATATTGCCGAAGAGGAAGATGGACAACCTCGTTTTGTAATGGGCGTACTTGGACCGACTAACCGTACAGCTTCTATTTCTCCTGATGTAAATGACCCTGCTTTTCGTAATACTTCGTTTGATGAATTGGTTAGCACTTATGTGCAAGCAACCCATGCTTTATTAGAGGGTGGTGCGGATACTATTTTAATCGAAACTGTGTTTGATACTTTAAATGCCAAAGCGGCTATTTTTGCGGTTAAAGTGGTGGAAGAGGAAGTAGGTTATGAAATACCTATTCATCTTTCAGGCACAATTACCGATGCCTCTGGCAGAACTTTATCGGGGCAAACCACCGAAGCATTTTATAACGCGATTGCCCATGCCGAACCTTTAACCGTTGGTTTGAACTGTGCGTTAGGGCCACAAGAATTACGCCCTTATGTTGAAGAACTTAGCCGAGTGTGTGAAACCTATGTTTCTATCCACCCCAATGCTGGTTTGCCTAATGAGTTTGGTGAGTATGATGAAACCGATGAACAGATGGCGGATGAAATTCAAATTTGGGCTAAAAATGGCTGGATAAATATCATCGGTGGTTGCTGTGGTACAACGCCATCTCATGTAAAAGCGATGGCAGATGTTGCTCAAAAGTACCCTGCTCGTCCCTTGCCAAAAATTAAACCTGCCTGTCGTCTGTCTGGTTTAGAACCGTTAAACATTGAGGATTCAACTTTATTTGTCAATGTTGGCGAACGCAATAATGTAACGGGTTCGGCTAAATTTAAACGCTTAATTATTGAAGACAACTTTGAAGAAGCGGTTGAAATAGCGGTTAAACAAGTGCAAGAAGGTGCACAAATAATTGATGTCAACATGGATGAAGGCATGCTCGATTCTAAAAAAGCGATGGTACGCTTTTTAAATCTGCTTGCGTCTGAACCTGATGCATCTCGTGTACCAATTATGGTCGATTCCTCTAAATGGGAAGTGATTGAAGCTGGCTTGCAATGTATTCAAGGTAAAGGAATTGTCAATTCTATCTCGCTAAAAGAGGGGGAAGAGGCGTTTATTCACCATGCTAAACTAGTTAAAAAATACGGTGCTGCGGCTATTATCATGGCGTTTGATGAGGACGGACAAGCGGATACACTTGCCCGTAAAATTGAAATTTGTAAACGCTCCTATGAAGTGTTAACTAAAAAAGTAAATTTTTTACCGCAAGATATTATCTTTGACCCGAATATTTTTGCGGTAGCAACGGGAATTGAAGAGCATAATAATTACGGGCTTGATTTTATTCAAGCAGTTACTTGGATAAAAGCTAACTTACCACATGCTAAAATTTCTGGTGGCGTTTCCAATGTTTCCTTTTCATTTCGTGGTAACAACCCCGTCCGTGAGGCAATCCATTCGGTATTTTTATACTATGCGATTCAAGAAGGCATGGACATGGGGATTGTTAATGCTGGGCAGATGGCTATTTTTGATGACCTACCTAAAAAACTAAAAACGGCGGTTGATGATGTCATTCTTAATAAAGACCCTGAAGCTGGTGAAAGGTTATTAGAAGTCGCCGCTGAATTTTTAGGCGATGGCACAACCGCCAGTAAAATTGCCGATTTAAGCTGGCGAGAAACTACCGTTGAAAAACGTCTTGAACATTCGTTAGTAAAAGGTATTACCGATTTCATTGAAGACGATACCGAAGAAGCGAGAGTCAAACTTGGTGCACCCATTAATGTTATTGAAGGAGCATTAATGGACGGCATGAATGTGGTCGGTGATTTATTTGGTGCTGGTAAAATGTTCCTACCACAGGTCGTAAAATCCGCCAGAGTTATGAAGCGAGCGGTTGCCTATCTCGACCCATTTTTAGAAGCCGAAAAACAAGCAGGTCGTGTGCAAGGTAAAATTGTCATGGCAACCGTTAAAGGCGATGTTCACGACATAGGTAAAAACATCGTCGGTATCGTTCTGCAATGCAATAATTTTGAGGTCATTGACCTTGGGGTAATGGTACCTGCCGATAAAATACTCGATACTGCTATTGAACAGGGTGCCAATGTCATTGGTTTATCTGGTCTAATCACCCCCTCGCTTGAAGAAATGGTCAATGTTGCTAAATTAATGAAAGAAAGAGGTATGAACTTACCGTTATTAATTGGTGGGGCAACCACCTCAAAAGCCCATACGGCAGTAAAAATAGAACCTAAATACGATCACGCCGTGGTGTATGTAAAAGATGCATCTCGTGCGGTTGGCGTTGCCCAAAGTTTAATCTCGGTTGATTTAAAAGTAGGTTTTGCCGCGAAAATAAGAGCCGAGTATGAGCAGGTTCGAGAAGAACGCAAAGCCAGAGCTAAGCAGAAAAAACGAACTTCTATTACCAAAGCCAGAGCAAATGCCATTTTTAGCCTTGAAGATTGGGACGATATTCAACCGACGAAACCTAAATTTTTAGGTACTAAAGTTATTGAAGATTTCCCTCTTAAAACACTGGTAGAAAGATTTGACTGGTCACCTTTTTTTCAAGCATGGGAATTGCATGGTGGCTATCCTAGAATTTTAAACGATAAGGTGGTTGGTGAAGCCGCCACTAAATTATTTGCCGAAGCTAATGAAATGCTCGACAAAATAATTGCCGAAAAATGGTTAACCGCCAAAGCAATTTATGGCTTTTACCCAGCCAATGCCGACGGCGATGATATTATTATTTATACCGATGATACACGCACCAAAGAACTGACTAGATTACACCACATTCGTCAACAATCCGAAAAACAACGCGGTGCCAAAAATCAATGTTTAACCGATTATATTGCCCCCAAAGAAACTGGCATTAAAGATTACATTGGTTTGTTTGCAGTAACGACGGGTATCGGTATTGACGAACATATCGAACGCTTTGAAAAAGACTACAATGACTATGATTCAATTATGATTAAAGCACTCGCCGATCGATTTGCCGAAGCCTTTGCTGAAACCCTGCATGAAATAGTCCGTAAAGATGACTGGGGATATGCCGTTGATGAAGCACTATCAAACGAGGATTTAATTCGTGAACGCTACATCGGCATTCGCCCGGCCGCTGGTTACCCTGCCTGCCCTGACCATACCGAAAAAGGTACAATGTGGGAGATTTTAAAACCTGATGAAGCAATCGGTTTAGAAATAACCGACAGTTTTGCAATGTTCCCCACCGCTGCCGTATCAGGTACTTATTTTTCGCACCCCAACGCCCGTTATTTTGGGGTAGGTTCAATTGGTCGTGATCAAGTAGAAGATTATGCTAAACGCAAAAACTGGACAATTGAAAAAACCGAAACTTGG
Source organism: uncultured Piscirickettsiaceae bacterium (assembly GCA_964597465.1). Taxonomy (GTDB): domain Bacteria; phylum Pseudomonadota; class Gammaproteobacteria; order Thiomicrospirales; family Thiomicrospiraceae; genus Hydrogenovibrio. The sequence goes on from CAZQYD010000148.1 coordinate 3,697, forward strand.
TTGGCTCCAAATTTAGGTTATGATCCAGAAGATTTTGCTACTTAGAAAACTCCATCTACCCATAAATTTTACTTATCTGCATGTTTAATTTTTCTTTTTGCTAAAATGTTTCTGACAACTTAAAATATCTTCAAAAAAATAAAAGGAAAAAATGTGGAAATACTTGTTTGGGAAGCATGGATAGCAGGAGTTGTACTGGGTGCTTTTGTCATTACTCATTTTTGGTTAATGGGCAAACCTGCTGGCTGTTCAACGGGCTATGGTAATCTGTGCGGAATGATGACTAATCGTGTTGAATTTTTTCAAACGGGTGAATATAAAGAAAAAAACAATTCAAAACTATGGTTCCTATTAGGCATTCCTATTGGAGGACTACTTAGTGGACTTACCTCACCAGAACCTTGGAACTTCTCATTTAGTATGGGCATGTATGA
>CAZQYD010000149.1:0-4114 GCA_964597465.1 uncultured Piscirickettsiaceae bacterium
AATATAACCACTATTTATTGTAGCTATGATGCCGAAACCTTAGGCAAAAATCCTGCGGACGGGCGTAAGATAAAAGGGGTGATTCATTTCGTTGAAGCAAGCACCGCTTTACCTGCAAAATTTAATCTATATGATCGACTTTTCACCGTGGAAAATCCTGTCAAGACGGATGATTTTGCATCGGTTATTAATGAGAGTTCGCTGGTGGTGAAACACGGTTTTGTGGAACCCTCTATGCAAGATGTGCCAGTAGAAAAAGCCTATCAATTTGAGCGAGAAGGCTATTATTGCCGAGATAATAAATCGACAGAATTAGTCTTTAATAAAACCGTGGGTTTAAGAGATACTTGGGGTGGCAAATAATGAGCGAAACAGCACTGACACTTTTTAACACCGAAACACGCCAGAAAGAAGTCTTTAAACCGATTGAAAAAAACAAAGTCGGTATTTACGTTTGCGGTATTACCGTTTATGACTATTGCCATATCGGTCACGCAAGGGTAATGGTAGTGTTTGATACCATTGTTCGCCATTTACGAAATCAAGGTTATGAGGTGAATTATGTACGTAATATTACCGATATTGATGACAAAATTATTGCCCGTGCATTAGAAAATAAAGAAGATATTCAATCCTTAACCAAACGTTTTATTGATGCTATGCACGAAGATGAAAAAGCGATGAATGTATTGCGTCCAGATCAAGAACCATTAGCAACCGAACACATGCCTGAAATTGAAACAATGATTGCCACCTTAATCAAAAAAGGGCATGCCTATGCGGCTGATAATGGAGATGTTTATTTCAATGTTAAATCCGATGACGACTATGGTCGTTTATCTGGAAAAAATATTGATGATTTAGAAGCTGGGGCAAGAGTAGAGGTGAATACAGCCAAACAAGATCCGTTAGATTTTGTGCTGTGGAAAGCGTCTAAAGAAAATGAACCCGCGTGGCAATCAGTTTGGGGGGATGGTCGTCCCGGTTGGCATATTGAATGTTCAGCCATGTCAACAAAATGCCTCGGTAATCATTTTGATATTCACGGTGGCGGAATGGATTTAACCTTTCCGCATCATGAGAATGAAATCGCCCAGGCTGAATGTGCAACAGGTGAACATTATGTCAATACTTGGTTACATTGTGGTTTTGTACGTATTGATGATGAAAAAATGTCGAAATCATTGGGTAACTTTTTTACCATTCGAGAGGTACTTAAAAAATACCATCCAGAAGTGATTCGCTATTTTTTACTTGCTAGTCATTATCGTAGCCCTGTTAATTATTCAACAGAAAATCTTGATATCGCCAAAGCGAGTTTAGGACGTTTATATTCTGCGTTGGAGTTGGTTGAGCCAATAGGGGAAATTGTAAAAACTACTGAATATGAAAAGCAATTTACAGCGGCAATGAATGACGATTTTAATACGCCGCAAGCTTTAGCGGTACTTTTTGAGCTAGCCAAGGAAGTTAATAAATCAAAGAAAAATGATTTAGCAATGCTATTAAAGACATTAGCAAATCAACTTGGTGTGTTAGAAGAACAAGCGAGTTATTTTTTTAAATCACATCCTTCAGAATCAGCATTTACCGATGAAACGATCCAAAACTTCATTGTTGAACGTGCTAACGCAAGAAAAAACAAAGATTTTGCACGTTCTGATGAAATTAGAGATGAATTGCTAGAAAATAACATTGAGCTTCTTGATTCCGCTGAAGGGACAACATGGCGTAGAAGCTGATTTATTATTCGTCAAGTTGATTGGCGAGTTCTATTTCTTTACTTTGAATAAAATAAATTAATTTTCTTCTATCTTCTTCAGAAATAGAAATGTATTTTAGAGAAACTAGGTTTGAGCCGTCTTTTTCAGCAGAGGTTTTCACAATGTTACAGAGAATCATGATGGGTTGATCTTCAGCCGAAAGTTGTAGCAAGACTTCAATTTTATTTGACCCGTCTATTGCTTCATCTATTTTAAATTGAATACCGCCAGCACTTAAATTTACCATTCGTAAGGGGATAGTTTGTACTAATTGTTTAACGTCCACAGTTTGCATAACAAAGTTTATTTTACTATTTAATGCCGTTAGTGCTTTCGCTAGCAAATCACTTTTTTGACCAATTTGAACGACAATTCCTTTTATTTGTTCGTCTAAGTCATGAAAGTTTTCAAGGAAATATTCTTCAATATAACCAGCGTCTAAGGAACTAGAGTCTTTTCTTTTTTTAGCTTCTTCAGCAGAAAGAACCCTATATCCGCAAGGAATCATAGCGTTTATTCGGAAGAAAGAGCGGTTATTTTTAGCGTTCATGAATTGAGTCTTTTATTATTGATTTACTTAATTTGCTATTTAAGCATAATTTAAGCCAGTAGTGTATGGAATCTAGTTTTATGCTTTGCCGAGTGTTTTTGAGGTGCTACTGCTAGGTGTGGTGTTTCCCGAGGCAGTATAGGTTTTGCTATGCGGGTCTTGCCCTTTAAATAGCTGCAAAAAGGTATGGTTGATGTTGTTTAATGCTTGTAAAGAGATGCCATTGGCAATGTTTTTATCATGACACATGACGATTTGATTTTCGACCTGTGCAAAAGTTTCTTGCAAACCTAAAGGTAAGTTTGCAAATAAATCTTGTTGCATAAAATTATTGATAGAAAATTCAGGGTCATCAGTATTGATTTTGAGTTCGGTAAATATGGATTCTATCTCGCTAGAGACTTTATCTTTATCCGAGGTAATCTTATTTAAGGCATCGGTATTGGATGTTTTTAGCTGTGTGGACTCTTTTTCAAGAATAGTTTCAAATTGTTTTAGAGATGCAAGTAATTCCTTGATCGTTCTGGAAAGTTTGTCTGTATCAATCGTTACTTGCGTCATCTAAATTTAAGAGCCCGCTAACAGTAGTTCTGTTTCAATCAATTTTACGGCTACTTTTTCAGCATCTACTTGGTAGCTACCATCTTTGATTGCTTGTCTTAGCTCTTCAATGCGAACAGAATTATCAATACTGCTTGCTTTTGCTTGCTGTTCTAAACCTTTAACGGAAGAAGATAGGGTTACCTTATCTTCGGTATTTTTTGCCACACTGGTGTTTGTTTGGGTGGCTGTTTTTGCCGTTTGAGAACTGTTGTCGGGGGTTCTTGCCCCTAGTGCATTGTTTATGTTTTGAATGTTCATGATACTTTCCTTTATCATTTCTCTTGTATTCTAATCGAATTAAACCTAATTTTCTACTAGCTGTATCGGCAAAAGGTTAAATAACTTGAAGAATTAATGTTCATTATTTTCAATGTAAATTGAATCAAGGTACCCAGACCGTGTTTGGAGCAATAACTATGCCCTTTAACGTTTTTTTAGACTTATTGTTTCTAAAGGAAATTTGTTGCTGTTTTGTGCCACTTGCCAATGCTGTTCCTTTCGTGGTAACTTTAAGGTTTCCAATATAGGATACTATGGTTATCGGCTGATTTTTAAAAACTAAATAGGGTGGTTGTAACATGTTGATAGTAATAATCGCATTTGGATAAATTGATTTTTTACTGCGCATTCCAATAACGGATTCTAGGCTTGTCATTGCCCCGCGTTTTAGTTTTTTATAAGGGACATAATTAACCGTAATGTCGTTTTTAGCAATTAATGTTTGTTTGGTAATTCCATGCTTGGCAATGATAACGGGTAGCTCCCCCTCAACTTTTGCGGTAACAAATATTTTCCAACTTGGAAGTGGGCACTGGAGTTTGATTGTCATTCTGCCATAAAGCTTGAGTGGTGATTTGTCTTCAACTTGTATGGGTTGTTTGCAGATAGCAAGTCTTAGTTTTTTACTGATTGGATTGATAATAATTTTTTTATTTTTTAGCTTTTGGGCTGTTTTTTGCTTTAAGTGGTTTAGAACAAGTTCATGAAGATGTTGGCGAGGTTGATATTGTGCTGTATAGCTGGTGTATTGAGCGAACAAGGATGAACAGAAGCTAATTAGCAATAGTTGAATAGGAATTAAAAATAGTTTAAATGAAGGCTTTTTCATTTTTATGTTTATTTATCCTTTGTTTATTTAAGGAAACACTTAACAACCGCCAATTATTTTTTACTGGCTAAAATGCACGACAACTTCCGT
>CAZQYD010000150.1:0-4101 GCA_964597465.1 uncultured Piscirickettsiaceae bacterium
TATCGGCACTTTTTACCAGTATAAAATAATCTTAGTTGTTAAGCGATTCCTTAAGCTAAGTTCTTCCTTATAAAGGTCTCTAAATTTATACCCCCTTGGGCACTTTTTAGCTCAAAATACAGTTATTACTTTAATTAAAAGTAAATAACTGTATAATTCGTCGATTAATTTAATTTTTAACACAGAGAAATGAACATGCAAGTAACAGTTGAAAAACCAGAATCCGGTCTTGAATATAAAATGAACGTTATTGTTCCTACTGGGGACTTAGATGCGAAAGTGGCACAAAAGCTAAACGAAATTCGTCGTAACGTGAAAATGGATGGTTTTCGTCCTGGTAAAGTTCCGTTAAATATTGTTAAAAAACAACATGGCGCAGGTGTTCGACAAGACTTTGCAGGTGAAATAATTCAAGCGGCATTTTATGCAGCGGTTGCTAAAGAAGAGTTGAATGTGGCGGGCTACCCTAATTTTGAAAGGTATGAAGAAAAAGATGGCAATATCGAGTTTACAGCCAAGTTTGAAATTTTTCCTGCCGTTACACTACCAGATTTCGCAAAACTAAAAATTGAAAAAATTATTGCTGAAATTAAAGATAAAGACGTTGAGAATATGGTTACGAAGCTTCGCGAGCAAAAACAAGCTTGGAAGCCATGTTCAGCCGCGAAGAAAGCAAATAAAGGTGAACAGGTTATCATTAGCTTCGTTGGTAAAAAAGACGGCGTAGAATTTGAAGGCGGTAAAGCAGATGACTTGCCATTAGAGATTGGTAGTGGGCGTATGATTCCTGGTTTTGAGGATGGCGTTATCGGTATGAAAAAAGGTGAAGAAAAAACGATTGACCTTACCTTCCCTGAAGAATACCAGTCTGAAGAATTAGCTGGAAAGGCTGTTACTTTTGACATCACGGTTCACTCAGTACAGAAAAAAGTATTACCAGAATTAGATGAAGAGTTTGTCAAAAGCTTAGGGATTGAAGATGGTACTGAAGAAAGCCTTGTTAATGAAATTAAAACTAACATGGAAAAAGAACTGACCCGTGCAGTTGAAAATAAAAATCGTACCGAAATATTAGACACTTTAGCAAATGCAGTAGAACTTGAATTACCTTCTTCGGTAATTAATCAAGAAGCATCAAAACTAATGCAACGTCAAATTGAACAGTTCCAACAGCAAGGCGTTAAAGCTGAGGACTTAGGGCTTAATCTTAAAACTTTTATGCCTGAAGCTGAAAAGCGTGTAAAACTTGGTTTGATATTAGGTGACATTATTAAAGAAAACAAACTTACCGCATCTGATAAAGATCGCAAAGCATTTATTGAAGATCAAGCTTCATCTTATGAAGACCCTTTAGAAGTGATAAAGTGGTATGCTCAAAACCCAGATGCGCAACAAGAGATTGATTCTATTATTGTTGAGAAGCAAGTTTCAGATATTATCTTAGAAAAAGCAAAGGTAAAAGAAGTTAAAAAAAGCTTTGATGAGGTTGTTAATCAAGCCGCTTAACTTTTAAAAGTTTAAACTTTTAAGAACCTAACTTAGTTTTTGTTTAAGTTAGGTTTTTTTTGCTTTAAAAAGCTTCAAAAAAGTGTCATAAAAGGCTAAGATAGTCGCTAATTTATAAATAGAGCCCTTTGCATAAATGGATGCACAAATTAAAATGGCTAAATCCACCTTTTTTCACCTAAAAAAACACGCAATAGCGAACTATTACGCTTATTTTTTAGGCAAAATAAGGCAAAATTTATCTCATTTTTATTCACACCCCATTTATGTAAAGGTCTCAAATAGTTTTTGGGAAATAGATGAATTCATTTGATATACAAGATAACGTCCAAAGTGCATTAGTGCCAATGGTCATCGAACAAACTAGCCGTGGAGAAAGGTCTTATGACATCTACTCACGCCTTTTAAAAGAAAGAGTCATTTTCTTAGTCGGGCAAGTTGAAGATCACATGGCAAACTTGATTGTCGCTCAAATGTTGTTTTTAGAGTCTGAAAATCCAGAAAAAGATATTCATTTATATATTAATTCGCCCGGCGGTAGCGTAACAGCAGGCATGGCAATTTACGACACTATGCGTTTTATTAAGCCTAATGTAAGCACTATGTGTATTGGTCAAGCGGCAAGTATGGGCTCGTTCTTGTTGTCCGCAGGTGAAAAGGGCAAACGTTTTGCGTTGCCGAACGCTAGAATCATGATTCACCAACCTTTAGGTGGTTTTCAAGGTCAAGCGTCGGATTTTGAAATTCATGCAAAAGAAATTCTTGGCATTAAAGCTAAGTTGAATAAAGCGATTGCTGAACATACTGGACAAAAATTAAAAGCCGTTGAAAAAGATACCGACAGAGATAACTTTATGTCAGCGGCTGAAGCGGCTGATTATGGTTTAATTGATAAAGTATTGGCATCACGATAGGAAATAATAATGAGTGAAGAAAATCTACACTGCTCTTTTTGTGGCAAAGAACAAGAAGAGGTTAAAAAATTAATTGCCGGACCATCGGTCTATATCTGTGACGAATGCGTAGAACTTTGTAATGATATTTTACAAGAAGAGTTCGGCAAGCCTGATATGTCGAATTTTGAGATAACAGACTTACCTACGCCGCATGAGATTTGTGAAAGACTAGATGATTATGTTATCGGTCAAATGCCAGCTAAAAAAGTTTTGGCAGTTGCGGTTTATAATCACTATCGTCGATTGCAACAAGGTTATACTAAAGATGGCGTTGAACTAAGTAAGAGTAATATCTTATTAATCGGCCCGACAGGTTCGGGTAAAACGTTATTAGCGCAAACACTTGCCCGTATGTTGGATGTTCCGTTTGCAATTGCTGACGCAACAACCTTAACCGAAGCGGGTTATGTCGGTGAAGACGTCGAGAGTATTGTGCTTAAACTAGTGCAACAAGCTGATAATGATCCTATAAAAGCTGAACGTGGCATTATTTATATTGATGAAATTGATAAAATTACTCGCAAATCAGAAAATCCATCTATTACACGCGATGTATCCGGTGAAGGTGTTCAGCAAGCATTATTAAAACTTGTTGAAGGTACAATTGCCAATGTTCCGCCACAAGGCGGCAGAAAACACCCTAATCAGGAATTAATTCAAGTTGACACCTCTAAAATATTATTTATTGTCGGTGGTGCGTTTGAAGGATTAGGGAAAATTATTGAACAACGTACCGAAAAGAATTTTGGAATTGGTTTTTCAGCAGAAGTTAAAAACGAAGATGAAAAAGATACCCTAACCGAAAAACTTAAAAAAATTGAAACCGAAGACTTAGTTAAGTTTGGATTGATTCCCGAGTTTGTAGGACGCTTACCGGTAATTGCCTCTTTAGAAGATTTAGATGAAAAAGCATTGATGCAAATTTTGACCGAACCTAAAAATGCGCTGGTTAAACAATTTCAAAAAATGATTGAAATTGAAGGTGCTGAATTGCAATTTAGAAAAGATGCTTTGACCGAAATTGCTAGCTTAGCAATCGAAAGAAAAACAGGTGCTCGTGGTTTACGTTCAATTTTGGAGCAAACCTTGCTTGATACCATGTATGACTTGCCAACTATTGATAACGTTGAAAAAGTTATTATTAATAAAGCAGTAATTCGAGGAACTAAAAAACCTATCCTAGTGTTAAAAGAAGAAGCGAAAAAGAAAATCTCGTAATTTTTTGAAGGCTCCTAAAAGGTAAAAGGAATATAAAAACAGCTATGAATATTAATCAGATCGAATTAAAGACCAACGTTTTTGTCTTAGCGTTGCGTGATGTTGTTGTGTTCCCAGGTATGGTTGTGCCTTTGTTTGTAGGGCGAAAGAAATCAATGAACTCTTTGACTGCGGCGATGAAAGAAGACAAACAAATCTTTCTTGTGTCGCAGAAAAAGTCTGCTCAAGATTCTCCTAAGCAAAATGACCTGTACCAAGTAGGGGTAATGGCAAATATTTTGCAATTACTAAAGCTTCCTGATGGTACGTTAAAAGTGCTGGTTGAAGGTGTAAAACGTTTTGAACTCATTGGCTTTGAAGAACAAAATGAACTATTAACGGGAGATATTCAACAGCTAGTTGAAAATGAAGACTCGTCTGT
>CAZQYD010000151.1:0-4030 GCA_964597465.1 uncultured Piscirickettsiaceae bacterium
AGCGACACTTTTTTCTCAGCCTAATTCTAACCTTAGTTATTAAGCGTTTCCTTAAACTGACAAAGGCTTTCCCCTGTCATTTCTTTCGGTTGTCCGATATCCATCATGTTGAATAGGCTTGGAATTACATCACATAATGCACCGTCTGCCCTTAGTTTACATTCTCTCTCGCCAAAGTAAACTAATGGTACAGGTAAGGTAGTATGGGCTGTGAAGGGTGCGTTATTTTCGACATCATACAGTAATTCAATATTACCGTGGTCAGCGGTGACAATTGCTTCACCGCCAACTTCTTTTAGAGCATCTAAAATTTCTTTTAATGCTGAATCAACTGCTTCTACTGCTTTAATGCAAGCTTTCATATCGCCCGTATGCCCGACCATGTCGGGGTTAGCAATATTACAAATAAAGGTGTCGTATTTGTTTGACTTGATTGCTTCAACTAGTTTTTCTGTTAATTCTGGCAAACTCATTTCAGGCTGTAAATCATAAGTTGCTACTTGTGGTGATGGTATTAGTGTGCGGTATTCACCTTCGTTTGGTTCATACACGTGACCGTTAAAAAAGAATGTAAAAGGGGCATATTTTTCTGTTTCAGCAATGCGTAGTTGCGTTAGTCCTTTTTTAGCGACATATTCACCATAGGTATTACGCATTTTAGTTGGGCGGTAGGCGATTAAGGCACCAAACTTTTCGTAACTTTTTTTGTATTCGGTCAAGGTTACAAATTCAGATAATCGTGGCACACGGCAACGGTGAAAATCAGCAAAATCTTCGGCAATAAAGGCTTTAGTTAGCTGTCTTGCACGGTCTGAGCGGAAGTTCATAAAGATGATTGAGTCACCATCTTTGATTTTAGTTTTCTTGCCAGCCTTATTCATAATAGCAGTCGCCTGCACAAATTCATCGGTTTCACCGCGAGCGTAACCTGCTTCAATTGCCTCAAGTGCCGAATCTGCTTTAAATTCAGCGTCACCACAAGTGATTAAATCGTAAGCTTGATGCACTCTATCCCAACGATTATCTCTGTCCAGTGCAAAATAACGTCCGATAACAGAGGCAATACGTCCTACCTCAATTTCTTGTAGATAATCCTCAAGTTCTTTAATATATTTGAGAGCAGATTGTGGCGGTGTATCACGTCCATCGACTATCGCATGCACAACCACCTTTGCCCCGCGGTCGCCCGCCATTTTGACCACCGCCTTAATGTGGTCTATGTGTGAATGCACACCTCCGTCTGATAATAGTCCAATAATATGTACTTTATCATCTCGGTCAGTTGCCGAATCCATCGCTTTTAATAATGCGTTGTTTTGAAAAAAACGTCCGTCATCAATATCTTTTTGAATGCGAGTTAGCTCTTGATAAACCACGCGTCCAGCACCAAGGTTCATATGACCGACTTCAGAGTTGCCCATTTGACCGTCAGGCAGACCAACTCTTTCGCCAGAGGTGTTAATTAATGTGTTTTGATAATTTTTTAATAAACTATCCCAGTTTGGCGTGTTTGCCTGTTGAATTGCGTCATAAGTGCTGTCTTCATTTTTGCCCCAACCATCAAGGATAATTAAGCCCGTTGGGCGTCTTTGCACGGAGGCTTTATTTTTTGATTTGCTCATCAACGTTATCTCTTTAGTAAAATTATATTTAATTAGCTTTATTGTAACGGCTTTCGCTGTTAAAATCACCCGTTGAAAAAAATGTAAATTAAGGAAAGTTAATGTTTTTAGAGTTCGTTGAGGAACAAATAATTTTATTTGTCGCATTGGGTATTATTGCCGTAATGTTGGCATCTAGCTACTTTAGTGACAAGTTAGCTGGCTATAATTCCGTTAGTGCAGAGGAAGCGGTGCGTCTATATAATAATGATGCCAAGGTGTTTGATGCGCGAACCAGTGAAGAATTTAAAAGTGGTTATATTGGTCAAGCCGAAAACTTAACGGGCGATAAAGTCTTACAAAGACTAGAGCAGTTATCATTTGCAAAAGAAGATGCTATACTTATGTATTGTCAATCTGGAGCACGATCTGCAACGGTTGCACGCAGTTTGGTGAAAGCTGGTTACACGAACGTAAGCAATTTAAGTGGTGGGATTATGGCTTGGCAAAACGCTGGCTTACCCGTCAATAAGCCAGTTTCAAAAAAAAAGCAAAAAAAACAAGACAAAAAAGAACAACAAGGAAAATCATAATGCCTGAAATTATAGTTTACGCGACGTCAAGTTGCCCATATTGCAGTATGGCAAAAAAATTACTAGATGGTAAAGGGTTGAAATATACCATTATTAACGCATCTGCTAGAGAAGTTTGGTTAGAAATGGAACAAAAATCGGGCCGAAATACCGTACCACAAACCTTTATTGGCAATACGCATATTGGTGGGTTTGACGATTTATCCGCCGCTGAAAACTCAGGAAAATTAGACGAAATAATTAAAGCAGAGAGCAAATAACATGTCCGAAGAAAATAAAACAAATAGCGAAGCCGCTGCAAGCGAAGAAGCTAAACAAGTATTTCACATTCAAAAAATTTATACACAAAATGTTTCTTTTGAATCACCAAATGCACCAGAAATTTTCCTAAAAGAATTTAATCCCGAATTAAATGTTGACTTAAACATTGAGACGAAGAGCTTAGAAAAAGGCGTTCATCATGTTATGCTTCGTGTGACCGCAACGATTAAAGTTGAAGATACCACCGCCTTCCTTTGTGAAGTAGAGCAAGCAGGTATTTTTGCAATCTCAGGGTTTGAAAAAGAAAATTTACAGTATTTACTAGCGGTTCAATGCCCAAATACCCTGTTTCCATTTGCAAGAGAAGCAATTTCAGATTTAGTTACCAAAGGTGGCTTCCCTCAGCTATTATTAGAGCCTGTTAATTTTGATGCCATGTTTGCAAGCCACATGCAACAAGCTCAACAAACAGCGGAAGAATCAGCAGGCGTAAAACAATAAAATGAGTAAAGTAGCGGTTTTGGGAGCAGGTGCTTGGGGAACCGCACTTGCTATCCATATTGCTAAAGTGGGTCGCCACCAAGTTACCCTTTGGTCGCATAGTGGCGAACATGCCCAACAACTAAAACTAACGGGTGAAAACAAACGCTATTTACCCAATCATCGACTACCAGCAAGTTTAGCGATTACAAGTAACCTTGCAGAAGCACTGCAAAATGCAGACTCTATTCTCATCGTGGTACCAAGTCATGTTTTTCGAGAAACTCTTCAACAGATTTCGAATGAAAAAAATGACAAAGACTTCCATCTAGCATGGGCAACCAAAGGGCTAGAGCCAACCTCCAAAAAACTACTGCATCAAGTAGCCGAAGAGCAACTGCCGAATCATAACCGCTTTAGCGTTTTATCGGGTCCAACCTTCGCAGAAGAAGTTGCAAAAGGGCTACCTACGGCAATTGTTAGTGCCTCAAAAATTGAAGCAGAAGCCAATCATTGGGCCGAAATTTTACACCACTATAATTTTCGAGTTTATACGCAAGCCGATATGGCTGGAGTAGAAATTGGTGGCGCCTATAAAAATATTATAGCCATCGCGACAGGTGTAAGCGATGGGATAGGAATGGGTGCAAATGCCAAAGCCGCCATTATTTCTAGGGGCATGGCTGAAATCAATCGTCTAGGTATAAGAATGGGTGCGGAACCTGCCACCTTAATGGGTTTAGCAGGGCTAGGAGATCTAGTGCTAACCTGTAATGACGACCTATCTCGCAACAGACGATTTGGATTAAGCTTAGCAAAAGGCAATACGCTAGCACAAGTACAAACCGAAATAGGGCAAGTCGTAGAGGGCGTAAAAGCCGCAAAAATCATTAATGAATTAGCAGACAGCTTAAACCTAGACCTGCCCATCGCCAAACAAGTTTACCAGCTTGTATCAGGTGAAATCACGACCAAGCAAGCCTTAGAGAATTTATTATCAAGAACCTCAAAGTCAGAATCTTAATTTTAAGACAATGCTCCAATATAACGGTTATATTTCTTTTCTTTAATTTTATCTATTTCAACTAGAATTAA
>CAZQYD010000152.1:0-4006 GCA_964597465.1 uncultured Piscirickettsiaceae bacterium
AGCTTCTCTAGCGGCAATAGTTGCAACGTTTAATATAGGGTGCATGATGTTTTTTTCCAGATAGTTATTTGGAGAGGATTATACCCAAATAGTTGCTTAAAAACCTTAGAACTGAGTAAATAATAAAGATGCTAGAAGATTATAGAGAACATACAAAGTTACAACGAATTAAAATAGTGCTGTTTGAAACGTCTCATTCAGGTAATATTGGCGCGATTGCACGTGCGATGAAAAACATGGGCTTGAGTCAACTGGTATTAGTCAATCCCAAAGAATTTCCTAGCCAAACCGCATCAGCAAGGGCATCGGGTGCTGCAGATGTACTCGATAATGCAATTGTATTGGATAGTTTAGAGGAAGCGTTGCAGGATTGTAGTCTTGTCATCGGAGCAAGTGCTAGATTGCGTAGAGTTTCTTGGCCGCAGTTAGATGTACGAGAAACTGCCACAAAGATTATGCAAACAACTGCCGATGAAACGGCAGAAGTTGCCATATTGTTTGGTCGAGAAGATTCAGGTCTGAGTAATGCCGAGATGGATCATTGTCATTATTTAGCGAATATACCGACTAACCCCGTTTACAGCTCGCTGAATATTGCGGCAGCCGTGCAAGTATTTGCCTACGAATGTTTAATGGCGACAGATATTATTGATGAGGCAAAAGAGATTCAAACAGGTTATAAAGAAACGCTAGCATCCGCTAAGCAACTAGAGGGGTTTTATGAACATTTATTTCAAATGTTGCAAGATATAGAGTTTCTTGACCCCGCAAAAAATGCATTATTTATGCGTAGAATGCGTAGAATGTTCAATCGTACTCAGCTAGACATAAAAGAAGTTGATATATTGAGAGGGATTTTAACCGCCTCGCAACGTCAGGTTAGGCGTTTAAAGGATTGTTTGGGCTCTTCATCGGCAAAGGATAAAAATGTTTAAAAGAATAAAATCGGACATTCAATCTGTTTTTGAAAGAGACCCAGCCGCTCGTAATACATTTGAGGTGTTAACAACTTATCCCGGCTTGCATGCGATACTCTTTTATCGCTTAACACACTGGTTGTGGTTGAAGGGGTTAAAATGGTTAGCCCGTTTTATTTCTGGATTAGCACGTTGGTTTACAGGGGTAGAAATACATCCAGCGGCTAAAATTGGCAATCGATTTTTTATAGATCATGGCATGGGGATTGTCATCGGAGAAACGGCTGAAATAGGCGACGATTGTACTTTATACCATGGCGTGACATTAGGCGGGACCAGCTCTACGGAAGGAAAACGCCACCCAACTTTAAAAAATGGTGTGGTTGTCGGGGCGGGTGCAAAAGTATTAGGGCCTATTGAAATTAGTGATAATGTACGGATAGGTTCAAATGCGGTGGTACTAAAGTCGGTTACCGAAAATCGTACCGTTGTTGGAGTGCCTGGACGCGTGATTGACCTTGATAAAAATGAAAAAAGACAAGAGATGGCTGAAAAAATGGGCTTTAATGCCTATGGAGTCATTGCGGATGCCGCTGATCCTGTAGAAAAAGCAATTTACAGTTTGTTAGAGCATATTCAAAGCCAAGACGTGCAGTTAGAAAAACTAAACCAAGCGGTACAAATATTAGGTGGACAGGATACCAAAGTGGATAAGCCTAGCCTAGAAGATGCCGTGTTAGATAGAAATGATCCAGAACAAATGGCGCATTTAAAATAAGTTGAGAGCAAAATCCTACACAAGGATTAGCGTATAATCTGCAAGTATAATTCTTGAGTTGTTTACTAGGTTATTGTATTATTAATCTAATTTAAAAAACTGGATTCCACCGAATGAAACTAACCTCTAAAGGGCGTTATGCAGTAATAGCGATGCTACATATCGCTCTGAAGCAATCTTCTAGTTCGACTACGCTTGCAATGATTTCCGAGAGTCAAGAAATTTCATTGTCTTATTTAGAACAGATTTTTGCGAAGCTTAAAAAAGAAAATTTGGTTTTAAGTGTTAGAGGGCCTGGGGGTGGTTACCGATTAAGTCGTTTAGCTTCTGAAATATCGATTAAATCTATTGTGAGAGCGGTTGATGAAAAAATAGACCCTAAAAAATGTGCAGGTAAACAAGATTGTAAAAAAAATGGGGCTTGTTTGTCGCATCACTTGTGGGACGAATTAAGCATTACCATTGAAAAATTTTTAGCGAATGTAAGTTTGCAAGATGTTATTGACAGAAAATCAAAACATTCAATAATAACTTTTTAAAAGGAAGAGATATGGCAGTAACCCTAACACAAGCCGCCGCGGACAGAGTAATCACCATGATAGAAAAACGTGGTAAAGGGATAGGATTAAAGGTTTCAACTAAGGTTAGCGGGTGTGCAGGTTTTTCTTATGTAGTAGATTATGCCGATGAAATATTGGACGATGATGCTGTTTTTGAATCGCATGATGTAAAAGTGGTTGTGCCAAAAGACAGCTTACCACACATTGATGGCATGGAACTAGACTACGTTATTGGTGGTCTATTAAACGCAGGTTTTGAATTTAATAACCCACAAGTGAAAGATTCCTGTGGTTGTGGTTCCTCCTTTTCCACCTAGTTTGTTTGCCCAAATCCCTATATAGGAATTTGGGGTTTGCTTTTTTCTAGTAAAACAACGCCTATCTTGTTAAAATAGTCAATTCTTTCATAAAATTGGATATTTGCTATGCAAAACACCTTCTCAATGATTAAGCCTGATGCGGTTAAACGGAATTTAATCGGTCAAATACTTGCTAGACTTGAAGCAGGTGGGCTAAAAGTTGTAGCATCTAAAATGATACACCTGTCAGAAGAAAAAGCGGGAGGGTTCTATGCTGAACATAAGGGTAAGCCATTTTATGATACCCTTGTTAAAAATATGATTGCCGGACCAATTGTCGTACAGGTTTTGCAAGCTGAAAATGCGATTAATCTTAATCGAAAGATTATGGGGACAACTGATCCTGAACAGGCTGATGTTGGGACGCTTCGTCGAGATTTTGCAATTTCAATGCAACAGAACTCTGTTCATGGCTCGGACTCGCCAGAAAGTGTAGCGCGTGAGATTGCTTATTTTTTCAATGCAGATGAAGTTTTTAACAGGTAAATATTGAATGAGTGTAAGCTATGGTTTTGTCGAAGAAATAGTCTCCAAAAATACGGCGGTTGTTTATGATGGAAAATCTGATTTGCTGGGTCTTGATAAAAAAGGGCTTGCAGATTTTTTTGTCAGTATTGGTGAGAAACCTTTTCGTTCAACGCAAGTGATGAAATGGATTCATCAGTTTGGTATTAGTGATTTTGATGAAATGACGAATCTTAGCAAAGCACTGCGTGAAAAACTCAAAAAAACAGCCATTATTCGTACGCCTAAAATCGTAGCAGAGCAGCGTTCAAAAGATGGCACGATTAAATGGTTGCTGGAAATGGACAATCGAAATTCGGTTGAAGTGGTGTTTATTCCAGAAAAAGAACGAGGTACGCTTTGCATTTCATCGCAAGTGGGCTGCTCGTTAACTTGTACATTTTGTGCAACGGGTAAACAAGGTTTTAACCGTAATCTTGAAAACTGGGAGATTATCGCCCAAATGTGGGTTGCGAATAAAGCCTTAGGCTGTAAACCAAAAGAACAACGTATTATCTCTAATGTTGTTTTTATGGGGATGGGAGAACCATTGTTAAATGTAACCCATACCTTTCCTGCCGCGAGAATTTTGATGGATGATAATGCTTATGGGTTATCAAAACGTCGTGTAACAATTAGCACTGCGGGGGTTGTCCCCGCGATTAATAAGATTAAAGAAGCCTTAGATGTTAGCTTGGCAATCTCACTGCACGCACCAAATAATAAATTACGTGATGAAATCGTCCCTGTTAATAAACGTTATCCGCTTGAAGTATTAATACCCGCTTTACATGAATATGTCAGAGGTGGGCATAGTAAAAAACATGTAACGGTAGAATACGTTATGATTGATAAGGTTAATGACCATCTAGAACATGCGACTCAGTT
>CAZQYD010000153.1:0-3985 GCA_964597465.1 uncultured Piscirickettsiaceae bacterium
TCCGACCTTTGCCTCCGGAGGGCAACGTTCTATCCAGCTGAACTATGGGCGCATGAAAATAGGGACTAACATCAAGAAGAATAGAGAATGACAGTTTTTCAATCAAAAAAAAACCGCTAACTAGAAAAACTAATTAGCGGTTTTTTAAAAATCCAGAGAGAGTAAATTACTCTGCTGGATGTACGTTTTCAGCTTGAGGACCTTTTTCGCCAGAAACAACTTCCATTGTTACTGCCTGACCTTCCACTAAAGTTTTACGACCTGAACCATTGATTGCAGAAAAATGTACAAATACATCCTTTCCACCTTGTTGCTCAATAAATCCAAAACCTTTTTCATCATTGAACCACTTAACTGTTCCAGAAACTGTATTTGACATCTTTTTACCTTTTGTTACAAACTGTACTGCTGTACTGCATAATAAATATAGCTTTTTAAACATTAAAAGCCCTTCCATCTAATCTTACCAAAAAAAACACTAAACTAATAGTTTTTATTTTAATAAATATTATAATCAACTCTAAATTTAAGTTTTAAGTGCGAATTTAGAAACGCACTTGCACATTATAACAAAATTCTGGAATAAACCAAGTGATTAATTGCCCTCAAACATCTCAATGCTTTCTTTAGACTTTACCTAATAAAAAAATCTTATCCTGTACCAAAATAAATAGCCTTAATCTTTGTGGGTTTTTAATTTAAAATTACCCTTTAAAAAACTAGATAAACTGGGAATACATGCTTTACACAAACCACATTTCACTAGAAAACATTGACGACCAAGCTATTGGCATATTAATTACTAACGTAGGAACTCCTGAAGCACCTACTAAGCAAGCACTAAAACCTTATTTAAAAGAGTTTTTGTTAGATCGCCGTGTTGTTGAGGCTCCTAATGAGCTTTGGTGGAAGGTCGTTCTTAATTTATTTATCTTGACCACCCGCCCTGCTCACTCTGCCAAAGCTTATCAGGAGGTTTGGGGGAAATATGGTAAGGGTTCGCCATTGCTTGATATTTGTAATGACCAGTTAACCGCTATAAAGCAAAATATTCAAGGCGAGTTTAAACAACGAATTGAGTTTGAAGTTGGTATGGGTTATGGCAATCCTTCTATTGCGTCTGCTTTACAGAAGCTTGCTAATAAGGGCTGTACAAAATTAATCGTTTTGCCTTTGTTCCCGCAATACACTTCTGCAACTGTTGGATCTACTTTTGAAGGCGTTACAAAAGAGTTACAAAAATGGCGTTGGATTCCACAGTTGAGGTTTATATCTACTTACCATAATAATAAGAGTTACATTTTAGCCTTAGCAAACTCTATCCGTGAACACCAACAACAACATGGCAAACCAGAATTACTGGTCATTTCTTTTCATGGCATTCCTAAAAAACAAATAGCGGCTGGCGACCCTTATTATAAGGAATGTATGGTAACGGCAGAAATGTTGGTCTCCGAATTAGGTTTAGCTGATAATGAGTATAAAATAACCTTTCAATCTTTATTTGGCAAAGAGGAGTGGATTAAGCCTTATACTGACGCAACGATGAAGGAACTGCCAAGCTTAGGAATTAAAAACATCCAAGTAGTCTGCCCTGGGTTTTCTGCGGACTGTTTAGAAACGATTGAAGAAATAGACCAAGAGAATCGTGAATATTTCGAAGAAAATGGCGGTGAAAAATTTAGTTACATCCCTGCTTTAAACACTCGTAAAGACCATACCGATACGTTATCGGAAATCATTAAGAATAATTTAAAAAACTGGTAACGTAGTAATGTGGTAACTACCGCTAGCCTATTTCGATAGTTGTACCAGTAGAGTTCGGGCTAGCGATTAAAAACTTAACCGCATCTAAAATAACTTGTTCAGTTGGTTCAACGGGGATTGCCATTTGTTGCAGTCGCTGTTTTTTATACTCTTCGCTGTCCTCGTCATTAAAAATAACCAGCCCTGGTGCGATGGTATTTACTTTTATTTTTGGGGAATATTTTTTAGCAAAGCTGTCCATCATGGACTTTAATGCCGCTTTGGTACTCAAATAAGCAGCAAAATCTTGATGACCATTTTTATACTTGATATCGCTGATTGCAATCACATCAGCCAACTTATCCGCCGCTTTTAAACGGCTCGCTAATGCTTGAGTAATTTGATAAGGAGCAATTTGATGAACGGCGACCATTTCTTGGTATGAATCGAGACCTAAGTCTTCATCTTTAATCCATATAGAGGCATTATGAATGAGTAAAGAAATTGATTTAACTTGCTTTTCAACCTTCTCTAAAAAACAATTTATTTGCCGTTCATCAGTAAAATCGACTTTAAAACCAACGGCCCCTTTATCAATTAAGTTTTGAACATTTGGGCGTTCTGTTTTGTAGGTAAACAAAACAGGGTAGCCTTTATTTACAAAATAAGTTGCTAGGAATAAGCCAATTCTTTGCCCTGCCCCGGTTATTAACACTGCATTATTAACCATCAATTCCCCCTAAAACTCAAATTATAAAACGATATAATACTCCGTTATATTGTTTCAACGGATAAATAAATTGCAAAACAGAGATTATGATGTCATTATCATCGGCGGCGGTATTACAGGAACGTCTTTAACCTACGTGCTTTCTAAATATACAGATGTGAAAAAAATCTGTATATTTGAAAAATATGATTCTATCGCTCCATTAAATTCTAGTGCCACTAGCAATAGCCAAACCTTGCATTGCGGTGACATTGAAACTAACTATACGCTAGAAAAAGCCGTCCAAGTTAAACGAACCGCTAATATGTTGGTTAATTATTTGGCTCAAGTCTCTAAAAATGATTTTCTCTATAAATTCCCAAAAATGATTCTAGCCGTCGGTGAGGACGAGTGCGATAGATTAAAAAAACGCCATGAAATGTTTAAAGCTGACTTTCCTTATATGGAACTCTGGGACGCTAAAAAAATTGCCGAAGTAGAACCTAAAGTTGCTTTGAAAGATGGCAAGCCTCGCCCCGAAAAAATTATGGCAAGTGGCTGTGAAGATGAGTATTCAGCCGTCAACTACGGTAACCTATCACGCTCATTTATTGATTCAGCAAGGAAAAGTAATGCCAACATTAATCTAGCACTTAGTGCCGAAGTTGAAAAGATTATTAAACTAGACGATGGTTATGAATGCCAAACTGCTCAAGGCAGTTACCGTGCAAAATTTATAGTGGTCTCTGCGGGTGCACATAGTTTATTGTTTGCCAACCAGTTGGGGCATGGCATGGACATGTCTATCTTGCCTATGGCGGGTAGTTTTTACTTTATCCCTAAGATGCTTACGGGTAAAGTTTACACCATGCAAAACGATAAACTACCGTTTGCGGCACTACATGGTGACCCCGACCTAACAGAACCAAATAAAACTCGTCTTGGACCGACTGCGTTAATGATGCCAAAACTAGAGCGTTATACTGGCGGAACCTATTTAGATTTTTGGAAGAGTTTAAAACTTGATAGCAAAGTGGTTCGTGTTTTTTGGGATTTAATGAAAGATAGCACCATTCGTAACTATATTTTCCGAAATTTTATGTTTGAAGTACCTTGGCTGAATAAAAAACTATTCGTCAAAGATGCTCAAAAAATCATCCCTGATTTGACAACCGCTGAGCTTACCTATGCCAAAGGTTATGGTGGTATTCGCCCCCAAGTAATCGACAAAACCACCATGGAACTCAAGCTTGGCGAGGCCAGTATCGTACCTGAAGATGATAATCTTATTTTTAACATGACTCCTTCACCAGGTGCAACGACTTGTTTAGGAAACGCTTATCGTGATGCTAAAATTATCTGCGAAAAACTAGACAGCAACTTCAACCGTGAAGACTTTATTGCAGACTTATTAAATGGCGAAGACTTAAAATAAGTTGTGCTATAATCCTTGGATTCTCAAATTCAAACTCGCTCAAGGAAACGCTTAATAACTAAGGTTAGAATTAGGCTGAGAAAAAAGTGTCGCTA
>CAZQYD010000154.1:0-3943 GCA_964597465.1 uncultured Piscirickettsiaceae bacterium
TCCCATCATTCCAATCATGAATGCGCCAAGTTACCATCGCAGTACGGTGATAAACGTTGTTAGTACCTTCAAGGTTTCGCATTTGTGGCATTGGCGGTTGAACATAACCTGTTTCATCGGTTACACGGCTCATGATAAAGGCTTCTTTACCATCCCAGTCCCATTCATATTCGAAACGTGTCCAAGCTTTATCAAGCACTGCTGAAGTGAAGTGAGCTTCTTGCCAGTTTTTACCACCGTCGATAGAGATATCAACATGCGCAACTTTACCGCGACCAGACCAAGCTAAACCACGTACGTAGTATTTTCCAGGACCTTGCATTTTAAAATCAGGAGAAGGATAGGTGATAACCGAGTTAGCTTCCATGTACCAAGAGAAACGTTGTGAAGTACCATCAGGCATAAGCTCTGTGTACTTAGACGTTTCTTCACGATGTTGCATCGGCACATCGTTAACTTGAATACGACGTAGGTATTTAACCCACATGTTTGCTTCACAACCAGGAACAACTAAGCGAATAGGGTAGCCTTGTTCACGACGAAGGGCTTCACCATTTTGTGCGTAAGCGACGAAACAGTCATCCATTGCTAATTCAAGCGGAACAGAACGTGCCATCCCAGATGCATCAGCACCTTCAGGAATAATCCACTTACCTTCTGGTTTAATACCCGCTTCTTTCAATAGGTCAGATAAACGTACACCTGTGTACTCAACACAAGACATCATGCCGTGTGTCCATTGTACTGAGTTCAATTGAACACCTTTCCACTCTAGTGCACCGTTAGCAGGACACTCAACAAAGTGAATACGTGATACTGAAGGGAAACGCTTTAGGTCATCCATTGTAAAAATCAACGGACGTTCAACTAAACCATGAATTACTAAGCGATGCTCATCAGGGTTGATTGTTGGTACTCCACCGTGGAAACGTTCAAAGTGAAGTCCGTTTGGTGTGATGATTCCGTGTAGGCTTTGCAGTGGACTCATGGTGATTGATGCCATTGAGTCTGGTGTTAGCCACTCAAGCGTACGACGTTGTACTTCTTTTTCAAAAGGAGAAGGTACGCCGTAAGGATATTTACGGACACCGAAACCAAGTGCTTTACGAGCTTTTTGAACCTCTAGTACGTCGGTGATTTCTGTTTTATTTGCGTAAGGTGCGACGGCTTTCTTCGCATCAAACTTGATTTCGCTAGCACTGGCTGCTTGAGTGAATAATACACCACCAGCAACAGCTGCTCCACCTTTTAAAAAGGCACGACGGCTTTGGTTACGTGATTCATCAGTTTGAATCGCAACCTTTTCAACAATCTTATCTGTCATTTATTGCTCCTAGAGTGACAGTTTAGCGAACTAAACTATCCTAGATTCAGGGTTTTGACCTTTTCAGGTTTCCCTAAATAAGTCTCTTAATTATTATTATAATGCTTCTTATTAAGGGTAAACCCTATACAAGCTACATATTTGTGCCGAGTATTTTAGTAATATTAAGACAAAACTGCAAGTGTTTGGGGTAATTAAATAAGCATTTTCTTATATAATTTTTTTATGACGGGATAAAAATGTATAGTTCTTATGTTATGGAAGGTCGTTTCTACTACAAATTGGCCCTGTTTTTGGCTCCTCAATATCTTCTGCAGCTTTGGCTAAAAAAGATTGTAGTTCGGTAATGGTAAGTACCGAAAGAATTTTGTTCATAATTTCTGGATGAATGGCAATGGTGGTATAAATGCCGCTTTTTAGCTGAACTTGTACGCCGCATGAATCTGCTTGTGCACCTTGGTCTGAGTTTCCTTCAATTAGAGATGCTTGTTCGCCAAATAATAAATCAGCATAATAGTCTTCAATCAACTCAATCGATTTATCATTTAATGTATTTTCAACTGAAACTTCAAAAGTATAGCCGTCGTTTGGAGATATTTCTTGGCGGATATTTGCAATAAATCCTTGCTTAGTTATAAAAGCACTAAATTTTTCAGCGATTTGTTGATCAAAAAAGGTATATTCAAAGTTATCGAGCATAGTTAAGATTTCTGTGTTTATTTTTATGAGCAAGAAGGGTATCATTTATTAACTTAAAATAAAAGGGAAAAGCTATGGTCAATCGACAATTTCCAATTACCAGAATGCGAAGAATGCGGACGGACGATTTTTCGCGTCGGTTAATGCGTGAACATACCTTAACGACTGATGATTTAATTTACCCAATGTTTATTATAGAGGGAGAAAATCAACGTGAATCCATTGCTTCAATGCCAGGCGTTGAAAGATTGAGTATTGATTTGTTAGTTGAAGAGGTTAAAGAATTAACCGCTTTGGGTATTCCGATGATTTCACTTTTCCCTGTTCCTGATGCCACTACCAAAACCCTTGAAGCAACCGAAGCCTATAACGCTGAAGGTTTAGTGCAAAGGGCGATTAGAGCGGTTAAACAAGCGGTACCAGAGATGGGTGTTATGAGTGATATTGCACTTGATCCCTATACGACACACGGGCAAGATGGCATCATTGATGAAAACGGCTATGTGTTAAATGATGATACGATTGACGTACTAATGCAGCAGGCATTGTCACATGCCGAAGCGGGCGTTGATGTTATCGGTCCATCGGACATGATGGATGGGCGAATTATTGATATTCGTGAACATTTAGAAGACAATGGCTATATCCACACTAAAATTTTATCCTATGCCGCCAAATATGCTTCATCCTATTATGGTCCTTTTCGTGATGCTGTCGGTTCGTCGGATGCATTAGGCAAAGCGGACAAAAAAACCTATCAAATGGATCCAGCGAATATCAACGAAGCTTTACAAGAAGTGGCGATGGATATTGATGAGGGGGCGGATATGGTGATGATAAAGCCAGGAATTCCTTATTTAGACGTAGTTAGCCGAATTAAAATGGAATTTAAAATGCCAACTTTTGTGTATCACGTTAGCGGTGAATACGCGATGATAAAAGCCGCATCTGCTAACGGCTGGATAGATGAAAAAGCGGTCGTGCTAGAAACACTATTAAGTTGCAAACGAGCTGGGGCTGATGGTATTCTCACTTATTATGCTAAAGACGTTGCCAAGTGGTTGAAAGATAATGGATAGAGATTTATACGCAGTAGTCGGCGATCCCATTGGACATTCTAAATCCCCGTTAATTCATCGCTTGTTTGCCGAGCAAACAAGGCAAGAATTGAATTACGAAGCAATTCGGATTGATTGTGAGGAAGAAGAATTTGGTTACGCCGTTAAAACGCTAAAGGCGAAGGGTTATAAGGGCATTAATATCACCGTTCCTTATAAACTAGATGCGTTTGAGCAGGCTGATGCGTTAACCGAGCGTGCGAAAGTTGCCCACGCAGTAAACACCTATCTATTTAATGAAGATGGCTCAATAACAGGTGACAATACCGATGGTATCGGTCTAGTGAACGATATTGAAATCAACGGTAAAACACCTTTTAAAAATAAAACCGTTTTAATTTTAGGTGCAGGCGGAGCAGTGCAGGGAATTATGCAACCGTTATTATCTAAACAGCCAAAATCTTTGCATATTGCCAATCGCACCCCTAAAAGAGCGGAAGTATTAGCTGAGCGATTTGAAGCCAGCATTGTCAGTGCAAGCGACTGGAAAAATATACCTTTGATTGAAGGCGGTTACGATATCGTTATCAATGGCACTGCAGCAAGTTTAGATAACAAGTTACTGCCTGTTTCCAAAAAAATTATTGGCAAGCAAAGTTTAGTGTACGACATGATGTATGGCGACAAGCCAACCATTTTTATGGGCTGGGCAAAACAAGCCAATTCAAACTGTCAAACAATGGACGGACTAGGCATGCTAGTAGGGCAGGCGGCAGAAGCGTTTTATCTATGGCGAGGTGTTCGTCCAGAAACCGCTAGCGTGATAACGCAAGTTCGAGATTTAATGAAGCCGTAACTTTAG
>CAZQYD010000155.1:0-3939 GCA_964597465.1 uncultured Piscirickettsiaceae bacterium
AGCAAAATTAGAACGAAAAAAACACCGAAAAAGATAATACCCGCATCCCTTCTTATAAATTGGATATAGATTAAGTGCCTCCCTAGATGTTAATAACCTAGGACAAAATAAGCTTACTTGAGTTTTTTAATACGTTCTTGAGGGCTAACAACATCAGTTAAACGAACACCAAACTTATCATTAATGACCACCACTTCTCCATGTGCAATCAATGTGCCATTGACTAACAAATCAAGCGGTTCTCCCGCTAAACGATCCATTTCCACTACCGAACCCTGAGTATAGGAAAGAAGATTTCTGATGGAGACCGTGGCTCGCCCTATTTCCAGTTGCAGTGTGACAGGAATATCCAAAAGAACATCAAGATCAACTTTTTCAGAGCTATCACCACGATTTTTTTGAAGTTCTGAAAAAGACATCGCATCAATGTCACCAGAAGCAGTCGCATCAGCGTCAGATTGTTCCGCTAGTGCTTCTCCCCATGGATCTGCATCATCTAAAGAACTACCTCCATCTGCTTCAGAAGTTGAGTCTGCTTGTTCTTGAAGGGCGTCACCCCAATCATCTTCTTCACTCATCTTTCCATTCCTTTATGTTAGTTATCATCCGCTCTTCATAAGCCGGGTGATGGAGTATTTTTTCAATTTTAACCGCTTTTTTATCATTGCTTTCACCAAGTTTTCCTTTAACAAAAGCAATACCTTCAACCTTAATAGCCACCTGCTCAGGCATTTCAAAAGGAATAATGTCACCTTTTTCCATACGTATGACATCATCCATACTAAGTTGAATGTCAACTAAATTAACGCTTAAATCAACTTCGATATTTTTTGACTCTTCTTTGAGCGTACGAGACCATCTATTATCTGATTCTCCTTGAAGATTTGACATTCCCTCTTCAAGCTTATCTCTTACTGGCTCAAGCATCGCATAAGGCATCACGATATCAACTCGACCTTCAACCCCTTCAAACCTGACGTTTATTGGACTAACGACGATCATATCCGTTGCATCAACGATACTGGCAAACTTTGGATTCATTTCTGAATGCATATAGTCTATTTCGATATCCATTACAGGCCCCCAAGCCTTGCGTAGATTCTCAGAAGATATATCTAAAATACTTCTAACCATACTCATTTCAACAGGGGTATATTCACGTCCTTCTATTTTAAATGGAAGCAGACCTGTGCCGCCAAAATACATATCCACTGCTGTAAAAATCAACTTTGAATCTAGGGTAAACAATGAAACACCATTCAGAGGATTTATTCGATACAAATTCAAACTAGTCGGCACGAAGAGATTACGTAAATAATCTACCATTTTAATAATTTTAACCTCTCCAGCCGTTACTTCGACACTAGCAAGAATCATTTCGTTAAAATGTCTTTGAAAACCACGAGCAAATCGCTCATTAATAATATCTAAAGCGGGAAGCCTTCCTCTAACGATTCTTTCTTGGTTAGTGAAATCATATGCTTTAGCTGAGGCATTATCTGTCGAATCATCATCTTCAGTTTCAACATCGCCTCCTCCCATTCCTTTAAGGAGCGCATCAACTTCATCTTGACTAAGAATATCTTCCATTATTTATTATCCAAATTACTTAAAGAGATCTTTATTGCATCACAAAACGTTCAAAATAAACATCTTCGAGAATATCAGGAAAAATACCATGTTTTTCTAAAACGGCTTTTGCCTTCTCCATAATTTTAACTCGCAAAATATCAGGTCCATCATCACGACTCATTTCAGTGTATGTTTGAACTCGTAACAATCCAGTAATATCATTTCTTAAAATTGGCTTATAGTTTTCCATATCCACCACTAGCTGCGGATAATGCGTCATAAATTTTAAAGTAACGGCAAGAAACCTTGCTTTACCTTCACCTTTAAAATTAACTACAAATTGCTCCATTGCGAAATACTGTGGCGGTGCTCCTGGCTCTGGAGGATCATATTTTTTAAACTGTTTTGGTACTTCAACCACAGCGGCAGCAGTTCCTTCATCGCCATGAGAGGCGTTTGCATGTTGTTCTTCAGAAGGTTTATCACCTTTTTCATCACCCTTATCCCCACTTAGCAAGAGGAATGCCATCACTCCAACGCCGACTATCAATAGGATTAAGATTACCAATAAAACAATAATTAAACCTTTACCACCGCTCTTCGCTGGGGCTTCTTGCTGTTCTTCGTCTGCCATGATTTTTCCTTTAAATTATTTTAGAGAATGTTTAATGCTGTAGAGAGGCGTTAGTAAGTTGTTTTGATAAGTCTTCCACCCCTGATGCACTACTCAAACTTTTTAAGCGGTCTTCGGCATCTTTGTTCAAAACGATGATACTAATCCTTCTATTACGTGGATTATACGGATTTTCTTTATCAAATGGTACAGTGTCTGATAGCCCAACTGCTTGAGCAATCCGTTTTTGACCTACTCCACCTTTTAATAATAATCTTCTTGCCGCATTTGCTCTGTCTGAAGATAGCTCCCAATTGGTATAATCTGCATTGGCAGAATAACCAGATGAATCGGTATGACCCGCAATACTAATTTTATTTTTTGAATGAGATAATACGTTACCGACTTCTTCAAGTAGTTTACTTGCATAATCTTTTGGTAAATCAACTCCTGCACCAAACATAGGTCTTTTACGATCATCTAATATTTGAACTTGCAAACCATTCGGGGTAATCTCTATTTTTAACTGATTTTTTAACTCACTCAAGGTTTCGCTTGCAGAAATTTTCTTTTCAATTTGTTTTTTCAATTCAATCATGTGTTGAATTTCTTTTTTCTTTTGACTCTCGCCGTCGGTATCATCATCCTGCGATGATTTAGGAGTATCCTTAAACCCACCCATGTCAATCATTGAATCAGAGCTCCGACCTGCTTCTTTTGATTCTATCAAAACATTCGGAGAGGCTTCAATTACCGTTGGATCTCGAAAGTATTCTGCCATGGCTTTCATTTCTTCGTCATTAACACCACCTAAAATCCACAGCATCAAGAAAAAAGCCATCGCCGCAGTCATGAAATCAGCAAAAGCAATCTTCCAAGCTCCGCCATGAGCACAGTGACCACCTTTATTGATTCTTTTAATGATTATGGATTGTTCATCACTCACAATAGATTACCAAGAATTATTTCAAGCTTTGTAAATATTCATCCACTTCTGCAAAAGTTGGACGTTCTTGACTAGGAATGGATTTTCGACCAAATTCAACAGCGATTTGTGGAGCATAGCCATTTAAATTTGCCATCAAGCAGGTTTTAATCGTAGCAAAAAAAGCACTCTCTGCATTTGCTCGATTTCCCATTTCATTTGCTAGTGGTGCCACAATCGCATAAGCCACGAGGATACCTAAAAACGTCCCTACTAAAGCTACGGACATGTGATGAGCAATTTCTAAAGGCCCAGCATCCAAGTAATTCATCGTTACAATAATCCCCAGTACCGCCGCAACAATACCAAAAGCTGGCAAAGCCTGAGAAACCTCTCCTACCGCTCCACTTGGCATAAGAGCCTCGTGATGATGAGAATCTAATTCAGCAATCATTAAATCTTCTAACTGATATGGGTTTGAAGCACCTGAAATCATTAAGCGTAAATAGTCCGCAATAAAATCAACAGCATGATGATCAGCAGCAACCTTTGGTGCACTGTTAAATAAATCACTAGCATGCGTATCTTCTATATCTGCCTCAATTGCCATTAAACCTTCTCTTCTTGCTTTATTAAATATCAAGAACATCAACCCAAGAAGTTCCATATAGAGTTCTTTGTTATGCGGCATAGGTTTTGCGGTTCCAAGTGCCTTAGAAAAACCAGCTTTAACGACCCAACCAGGGTTAGCAATAACATATGCTCCAAAAGCTCCACCACAAATAATCAGCACCTCAAGAGGTTGAACCAGTATAGCAAAACTACCATG
>CAZQYD010000156.1:0-3934 GCA_964597465.1 uncultured Piscirickettsiaceae bacterium
AGAAATTAGAAGTTTTAGATGAAAGAAGACAAGAGCGTAAAGATGGCATGAGAGGAATGGGCGTGGGTCCACGGCTTTCTAACGATGAAGTTTTAGCGGAATTTAAAAAATTTAATGCCTCACACAGCAGTGTGGTGCTAGGTACCGTCAATAGTGATGGCGATGCCGATACAAGCTACGCGCCCTGTTTGCAAAAAGACGGTTTATACTACGTCTATATTTCTGAATTAGCCGTGCATACTAAAAATTTGTTTAATCACATGAATGCCAGTCTGCTTTATATTGAACCAGAAGACAAAGCAACCAATCTGTTCAAACGTAAAAGAACCACTATTCGTGTTGAAGCGGCAACCGTTGAACGTGGCTCTGATAAGTTTGTTGGGATTATGGACGAATACCTTGAAAACTTTGGCGGAATTATGAAAAATCTGCGTGAATCGCTAGATTTTCACCTGTTTGAATTAAGCCCTAAAAAAGCAACCTATGTACGTGGATTTGGACAAGCTTATACCATTATAGGTGATAAGCTTGATGAGATAAAACACATGGGTGATAGAGGGCACGGTCAATCTAAAATGAAAGGACACGGGCATAGTTCAAGAAAGTAAGTACCTCCCTCCCTTTTTTGGGTTCGTTTTGAAAAAAGCCTCGGTATAAACGAGGCTTTTTTATAAAATTACTTTAAATTACTTTAAATTACTTTAAAAATGAGCGGTATTGAGTATAATAGCCGCTCAAAATTCGCCCCCTTAGCTCAGTTGGTTAGAGCACCCGACTCATAATCGGTAGGTCCTCTGTTCAAGTCAGAGAGGAGGCACCATATTTTAAAGCCCGCTTTTGCGGGTTTTTTTGTGGGTTTAAAAATCTTGTTATAAGTACGGAGGGATTTCTAGAGTAAGAGAACTCTTATCAGACTTTTTAGAGGTTAAGTTAGTGCAGTTTTCATCATCGTCATAATCGTAGCAAAAAGGAGCAACCCCTGCTTCTTTTAAGTTTTTAAACAACTCCTCCTTTTCTTCGTCGCTCATTTTCTCAAGAGCACCTTCTTTAAATTTCATTTTTTAATTCCTTACGATATTTTCTACTTGTGCAAAGGTCTAATTTAGCATTGATTGTATCTAAATTGTTATTTGAGAGCAGGCATAAAAAAACCCCATCAAAAATGATGAGGTTTTTTTAATTTCATTCTAGCGTATAAATTAACTCGTTTTTTTAACGCCACGAGAAGATTGCTTACGACCTGTTTCAGTCAGTACCTTTTTACGAACACGGATATTTTGAGGTGTTACTTCTACTAGCTCATCGTCATCGATAAATTCTAGTGCTTGCTCAAGTGAGAAACGAATAGGAGGGGTTAGCACTTGTGCTTCATCTGTTCCTGATGCGCGCATGTTGGTTAGTTGCTTCCCTTTTAGTGCGTTAACCGTTAAGTCGTTTGCACGAGAGTGTAAACCAACAATCATACCTTCATAAATTTCTTCACCATGACCAAGATATAGACGCCCACGTTCTTGTAGATTAAATAGCGCAAAAGTAAGAGCTTTACCCTGTCCATTAGAAATAAGTACACCATTTTGACGGTCACCTAAGTTACCATCAAATTTTTCACCATAGTGAGAAAAACTAGAGAAGATTAAACCGTTACCTTGAGTGGCAGTCATAAATTCTGTTCTGAAACCAATTAGACCACGAGAAGGAATCACGAAATCGATTCTTATACGCCCGTGTCCGTCTGGAACCATGTCTTCCATGACCGCTTTACGCATTCCTAACTTTTCCATGACCGTTCCTTGGCTTTCTTCAGGAACATCAACGGTTAAATTCTCATAAGGTTCTTGCATTTTACCATCTATTTCACGGAAGATAACTTCTGGGCGAGAAATTCCCATCTCAAATCCTTCACGACGCATGGTTTCGATTAACACGGACAGGTGAAGTTCTCCACGACCAGAAACTCGGAACTTGTTTGCATCTTCCGTATTCTCAACTCTAAGAGCAACATTAGTAAGTAATTCTTTGTCTAGTCTTTCACGAATTTGACGAGAAGTTAATAGTTTACCTTCTTTACCAACGAAAGGTGAATTATTGACTTGGAAAGTCATGCTAACGGTTGGCTCATCAATGGATAGAGGAGCTAGTGCTTTAACATGTTCTGGGTCACAAATGGTGTCAGAAATATAAAGCGGATCAAATCCTGCAAACGCAATTATATCACCAGCATTAGCAGTGTCTGTATTGATTCTTTCTAAACCAAGGTAGCCAAAAATTTCGCCCATTTTACCGCTACGGACTTTCCCTTCGATATCAATGATTTTGACAGGCATATTTACTTTTGCAATACCACTTTTGATTCGCCCAGTTCCGATGATACCTTTGTATACATCATAATCTAAGGAAATAACTTGCATTTGGAAAGGCTTGCTTGCATCTACTTTTGGCGGGTTAACTGTTTTAACAATCGTTTCAAATATTGGCTCCATGTCGCCTTCACGCACATCTTCGTCCATGCCAGAAAAACCGTTTAATCCAGAAGCGTAGATAACTTGGAAGTCCATTTGTTCATCATCCGCACCTAAACGGTCGAACAGATCAAATGTTTGATCTAGTACCCAGTCAGGTCTTGAGCCAGGACGGTCAATTTTGTTGATAACAACAATTGGCTTTAAACCTTGCTTTAAGGCTTTTTCAGTTACAAAACGGGTTTGAGGCATTGGACCTTCAACCGCATCAACTAAGAGTAAAACGGAATCTACCATTGATAAAATTCGCTCTACTTCACCACCAAAATCGGCATGCCCGGGGGTGTCAACGATGTTGATACGGTAGTCGTTCCAGTTTACTGCGGTGTTTTTAGATAAAATGGTAATACCACGCTCTTTTTCAAGATCGTTAGAGTCCATCATGCGCTCACCAGAGTCTTTACGGACGTTATCTAGCGTGCCAGATTGTTTTAAAAGTTGATCAACTAGGGTAGTTTTACCGTGGTCAACGTGGGCAATAATCGCAATGTTACGAATATGATCTGCGTTCATAATGACAGTCTCTAAGGATTTGAAAAGGGCGTATTATACTGGAAACTGTACAACAAGGTATTGTTTTTAATTAATTGAATTAATTAAGATATTCTAAGCGTTTTTTAGCTAAAAAGTGCCCAGGGGGGTGCGACTAGCTGCAACTATTGTCGTCACATGCTGGTTGCTTGACTTCTCCGCTACCATATCTACGCTCCATTATTAGGTAACTTTTTAGTATGCCGTAGGTCATGGTGCCTATTACGATGCCGATAAAGGCAAAAATACCCGCAATTTTTCCTTCGCCTATCATCGCAGGGATTGTGCCAGGGCAGGAGGCAGTCATTCCCCAGCCTGTTCCGAATAGGAATGCACCTGCAATTAGCCCTTTTTGGTAGGGTTTTTTAACAAAATCGACTTCTTTTTTGGTGACGATAGATTTTATTTTGAATTTTTTAAGGAAAAGTACTCCAATAATGGAGATCATGACAGATGCTGTAATAACAACAATGAGTTGAAAGTCAATTAGTAAAAACATTTTTGCATGGTAATCATAGGTCGTCGCACCTGCTTTGCTCATCACAAAGCCAAAGGTAATACCCATTATCCAACCGAATAAATTGTTACGAAATTTAAAAGAAGTCATCTTTTTACTTCCCTTTAAGTATTAAATAATAGTTGGGTGGTAAAAAAAGCACTAGCAAAAAATACCGCTCCTGCTAATAAACTAGCAGGGTTCATCATGGCACCGCCAACTAGAGCATGCCCTGTTGTGCAGGCTCCTGCTAATCTTGCACCAAAGCCAAGTAAAGCCCCTCCAAGCATTACCCACATAGCTTTTCCTGCGTAGGTTTGCGGTAGTATTTCGTCATACATGCCCATACTAAATGAGAAGTTCCAAGGTTCTGGTGAGGTAAGTCCAC
>CAZQYD010000157.1:0-3913 GCA_964597465.1 uncultured Piscirickettsiaceae bacterium
TTGTCCTTCGGCGGCAGCGTTAATTACATTGGTTGGTATCATTCGTAAAAATACTTCTACCACATCACCCGCTGATTTGCCAGCCACTGCATTGGTAACTTCTTCGCTTGCCTCTAATATAGGTGGACCATTTTCATTCACACCTGGCTGAATTAACGTAACAAGTACTAGCCCAATAATAATCGCAATGGTACTGGTTAATACATAGTAACCAAGCGTTTTACCACCCAAACGACCAAAACCGCCTTGGCTACCGACATTGGCAACCCCCATAATAATGGCAGAGACCACTAAAGGCACTACAATCATTTTTAGGGCATTTAAAAATAGCGTGCCAATAAAACCAAAGATAGCAATCCAGGCAATCCCAAAAATTGTGCCATCTGTTCCTGCAAAATAGCCAGCGATTGCGGCGATAACTAAGGCGATTAATATTTGCCAATGTAATGCTAGTTTCATTGTTTTATCCTATTTTTTACGAATATAAAAAAAGCACCAAGCGGTGCTTTGAATTAGTTTAACACATCTTGGCTGTTTTAATGCCAAGCCATGTAAGAACCCATATTATAAACTTCGGTAAAGCCAAGCGACTGCAATACTTGTACAGCCATCCCTGACCTAGCACCTGATTGACAGAATAAAACTACTGGCTTTGTTTTGTCTAATTCTGTTTCTGCTACGGCACCAATTGATTGTAACGGAATATTCACCGAGTCAGGTAATTGACTAGACATGAATTCTGGTGGGGTACGAACATCAACAAACTGGGCATTTTTATCTGCAATTAACGACTTTACTTCTTCACACGAAATGAACATTTATTCTTCCTATATTAAAATTTTAGCTGTATTGTAGATGATTAACTAAGGATAAAATAATTAAAAACACTATGGCTTGCCCAAATAAAAATAATACTGTAGACAGCGGCTAGGATATCATCAAACATAATTCCAAAACCCCCTTCTAATTTTTGATCTGCAAGGCTAATTGGATAGGGTTTCCAAATATCAAATACTCGAAAAATGGCGAATGCTAGTACCCAATAAAACAGGTTTTGCTCAGGTAACAATAATAAAACCAACCAAATCCCAGCAAACTCGTCCCAAACAATTCCACCGTGATCATGTACGCCCATTATTTCAGCAGATTTACCACAAATATAATTACCAAAGACGATACTGAAAATAAACAGCATAATTGCCGCTGTTTCATTCCATAAAATAATAGGGATAAATAATAATAAGCCAAGCAAGGTACCAAAAGTACCAGGGGCTTTAGGCGATAAGCCTGAACCAAACCCAAAGCCCAGCATAAGCACTGGGGTTTTTAATAATTGACTAAAACTTGGTAAAGGTTGCGACAAACTACTTACGCTTTTTAGCGGCGGTGATTAATCTTAGTGCATTTAACTTAATAAACCCTTCGGCATCAGAATGATCATAAGCCCCGCCGTCTTCTTCAAAAGTCGCAATATCTTCATCGAACAAGCTATACTCAGATGTTCGTCCTACAATAATAACATTGCCTTTATATAACTTTAAACGCACGTCACCCGTTACATATTCTTGTGAATTATCAATTAATGCTTGTAACATTTCACGCTCTGGAGCAAACCAAAAACCGTTATAAACCATTTCAGCATATTTTGGCATAAGCTCATCTTTTAAATGTGCAGCATTTCTATCTAAGGTTAAGGATTCCATTGCACGATGTGCTTTTAACATAATCGTTCCCGCTGGGGTTTCGTAACAACCACGGGCTTTCATACCGACAAAGCGATTTTCGACAATATCATCACGCCCGACACCATTTTCTCCACCAATTTTATTCAAATATTGCATAACAGTTGCTGGTGACATTTTTTCACCATTAATCGCAACGATATCACCTTTTTCATAACTAATATCTAAATAGGTTGCTTTGTCTGGAGCATTTTCTGGCGAAACTGTCCACAACCACATGTCTTCTTCTGGTTCATTAGCAGGGTCTTCAATAATGCCACCTTCGTACGAAATGTGTAGTAAGTTAGCATCCATTGAATAAGGTGATTTTTGACCTTTTTTCTTTTCAACTTGAATATTATGCTTTTCAGCATACGCCATTAATTTTTCACGCGACAACAAATCCCATTCACGCCAAGGGGCAATTACTTTTACATCCGGCATCAGTGCATAGGCATTTAATTCAAAGCGAACTTGATCGTTCCCTTTACCCGTTGCTCCATGAGAAATCGCATCTGCACCCACTTTCTGCGCTATTTCAACTAATCTTTTTGAGATTAACGGGCGGGCAATCGAAGTTCCTAATAAATACTCGCCTTCATAAATAGCGTTAGCACGCATCATTGGAAAAACAAAATCTTTGGCAAACTCTTCTCTTAAATCTTCAATGTAAATTTCTTTAATGCCCATCGCTTCGGCTTTTTTGCGAGCTGGCTCAACTTCTTCGCCCTGCCCTATATCAGCAGTAAAAGTCACAACTTCACAATCATATTCGTCCTGTAACCATTTGGCGATAATGGAGGTATCCAACCCGCCAGAATAGGCTAAAACGACCTTATTAACGTTTGATTTTTCTTTTGACATGCGAATTCCTGCTAATTTAAATTTTAATTGTGCGGATTATACATTAAAATGACAGTCTATTTTTACAAGAAGATAAGCAAGCACATGAGTTTTATAGATTATTTAAAAGTTTTTCCACAACACGTCCTACCGAAACAATATGCTTCTTCATTAATGCATAAATTCATGCAGATAGAACAACCTTGGATAAAAAATGCCGTCACCAAAACAATGATAAAAGCATTCAAAATTGATGTATCAGAAGCGGAAAATGAAGACTTAGATTCCTACCCGCACTTTAATGCGTTTTTCACCCGAAAATTAAAAGACGAAGTCAGACCAATTGATGAAACACCCAATGCTTGGTGTAGCCCCGTTGATGGTTTGGTTAGCCAATCTCAACCGATTCATGGTAACAAAATGCTACAAGCAAAATGTCACCAATACAGCACGGAAGCTTTAGTTGGCGGTGATATAGAGTATGCTAAACAATTTAAAGATGGTGATTCGGCGGTTATTTATTTATCCCCCAAAGACTACCACCGTATTCATTGCCCAACCGATGCAAAACTTATTTCGATGACTTATGTGCCAGGAGATTTATTTGCAGTAAACCCTTCAACCGTGCGTGTGGTTGAAGGGCTTTTTGCTCGTAACGAACGGCTAGTGATTCGTTTTGAAAGTGAACAAGGAATTTTCTGCCTAATTATGGTCGGAGCCATTTTTGTAGGGAGCATGGAAACCGTATGGGAAGGTAAAATCACCCCAGATTATAAACCGACAATTGAACATTGGGACTATACCACTAAGGAATTATTTTTCACCAAAGGTGAAGAAATCGGACGATTTAACATGGGGTCAACCGTTGTACTATTAACGCCAAAAAACACAATGAACGAATTAGGACAAATTAAAGAAAACACACCTGTTAAAATGGGTGAACTTCTTTCTAAATACAACGAATATAACGATAAGGAAACGCCATCATGAAAATGATTACCGCCATCATTAAACCCTTCAAGCTAGACGATGTAAGAGAAGCTCTTCATAATATAGACGTTAACGGATTAACCTCAACAGATGTAAAAGGTTACGGCAGGCAACAAGGTCATACCGAAATGTATCGTGGAGCAGAATACGTCGTTGATTTCATACCAAAAGTAAAAATTGAAACTGCCGTTGAAGCAAGTAAAGTAGATAGTGCAATTGAAGCGATTATGCAAGCCGCACAAACGGGTAAGATTGGTGATGGAAAAATATTTGTCACCAACATTGAACAAACTATTCGTATTCGTACCGGTGAATCAGGTGTTGAGGCTCTATAAAGATGAGAACCATTCCCTGTAAAT
>CAZQYD010000158.1:0-3907 GCA_964597465.1 uncultured Piscirickettsiaceae bacterium
GCTTGCTAAATTTTTCAAGTAAAATTTTACTCTTCAATGTTGTTTTTAAAGTCATTTTTTAATTTCATATAGTGCTGAGCAGAGTATTTAAAAAACTTTTTTTCGTCATCGGTTAAGGGTCTTGCTTGTTTAACTGGTATGCCTAAATATAAATAACCACCTTCAAGTTTTTTACCCGCAGGAACGAGGGAGTTTGCACCAATTAAAGTGTGTTTAGCAATGATAGCGTTATCTAAAACCGTTGCCCCCATACCAATTAGGCATTCATTTTCAATAATACAACCATGCAAACTATCATTATGCTCAACGGTAACATCTGCCCCGACAATGAAGTGAGAACCTTTGCTGGTTGGGGAATCATGGGTGCAATGCAAAACAGCACCGTCTTGTATGTTGCTTCTAGCACCGACTTTAATATTATTTACATCACCTCGCAGGGTAGCATTAGGCCAAATACTGACATCTTCAGCAAGTTCACATTTACCGATAACAACGGCAGAGTCATCAACCCAAGCAGTATTATCTATTTTTGGGCTGATCCCCAAGTATTTTCTAATAGACATAATTGATTCCTATTTTAATCAGTTGTTCAGTATCTTAACTCGACCATTGTAAACAAAAATAACTGTACTTGTGCAAATTTGCTGTGTTACTATGCGTTCAACTCTCGGGGTGCTCAAAAATAATAATAAAGAGCTGAGATGGCAAATAGCCAGACCCGTTGAACTTGATCTAGTTAATACTAGCGTAGGGAAGAGTTAGCGGTATATTTATGGATTCTGTATTCATAAATCTGTCTATGCTACTGTTCTCTATTTATTAAAATAATAATAAATAAAGAGAAAAACCATGTCAACTTTTAAAGATTCTTTACCTGCTTCAAACGATATTTTAACCACCGAACCCTTACCAGCCTCAAAAAAAATCTATATATCTGGCGAAATTTATCCCGATATTAAAGTGCCAATGCGCGAAATAACGCTAACCAATGACGATAAAGTGGTGGTTTACGATACCTCTGGTGCCTATACCGACCCAACTAAAAAAATAGATGTGGTGCAAGGTTTAGAGTCTATTCGTAAAGATTGGATAACTAACCGTGATGATGTTGAGGAATATAATGGCAGAATTATCGACCCAAAAGATAATGGCTATAAAAACTACAAACAAATGGAAACCGCGATTGCAGGAGCTTCTAGTCTTGTCCGTACGCCGTTAAGAGCAAAAGAAGGCTTGAATGTCACCCAACTACACTATGCTCGCAAAGGCATTATTACGCCAGAGATGGAGTTTATTGCGATTCGTGAGAATCAAAACCGAGCAATGACGGAACAGTTTTTATCAGACCCTGAAAGAGAATTTAGATTGCGTGGCGAACATCACGGGGCAACTTTACCAAAAGTTATAACCGCTGAATTTGTCCGTGAAGAAGTGGCAAGGGGGCGAGCGGTTATTCCTTGTAACATCAATCACCCAGAGCTAGAGCCGATGATAATAGGGCGAAATTTTTTAGTTAAAGTAAATGCCAATATTGGTAACTCTGCCACCACTTCATCAATTGCCGAAGAAGTCGAAAAAATGGTTTGGTCAACGCGTTGGGGTGGCGATACGGTGATGGACTTATCAACAGGTCAAAATATCCATACCACTCGTGATTGGATTTTACGCAACTCGCCCGTACCAATTGGTACCGTGCCAATTTACCAAGCACTAGAAAAAGTAAACGGTATCGCCGAAGATTTAACTTGGGAAGTTTTCCGTGATACTTTGATTGAACAAGCAGAGCAGGGCGTAGATTATTTTACAATTCATGCCGGAGTTCTGTTGCGTTATATTCCACTCACCACTAAGCGAATAACGGGGATAGTCTCTCGTGGCGGAGCTATTTTGGCGAAGTGGTGTATTACCCATCATAAAGAAAACTTTTTATACACTCATTTTGAAGAAATCTGCGAAATAATGAAAAAGTATGATGTTTCATTTTCATTAGGTGATGGTTTAAGACCTGGTTCAGTAGCCGACGCAAATGATAGAGCCCAGTTTGCAGAATTAGAAACGCTAGGTGAGCTAACTAAAATAGCGTGGAAACACGATGTACAAGTCATTATCGAAGGTCCAGGTCATGTACCAATGCACATGATTAAAGAAAATATGGAAAAGCAATTAGAGATTTGTGATGAAGCACCTTTCTACACATTAGGGCCATTAACAACTGATATTGCACCAGGTTATGATCATATTACTTCAGGAATCGGCGCGGCAATGATAGGTTGGTTTGGTTGTGCGATGCTGTGTTATGTTACGCCAAAAGAACACTTAGGTTTACCCAACCGAGACGATGTAAAAGAAGGTTTGATTACCTATAAACTAGCCGCTCATGCCGCTGATTTAGCCAAAGGACATCAAGGAGCAAGAGCAAGAGATGACGCCCTTTCTTTAGCTAGGTTTGAATTCCGTTGGGAAGACCAGTTTAATTTAGGATTAGACCCAGATAAAGCTCGTGAATATCATGATGAAACTCTACCAAGAGAATCGGCAAAAGTAGCCCATTTTTGTTCAATGTGTGGGCCTAAGTTTTGTTCAATGAAAATCTCGCAAGATGTTCGTGATTACGCCGACGAAAATGGTTTAAATGATCACGAAGCGATCCAAAAAGGCATGGACGAAATGTCCGAAACCTTTAAAGAAAAGGGCGGCGAAATCTATGTTAATATTATCGACATTACCAATCGAAATATTACGGTGCCATGAAAAAAACAGCAATTGTTGGAGCAGGTCTAGTTGGTCGAGTAGTGGCTTTAAATCTAATTAAACAAGGACATCAAATAACCCTGTTTGATGAAGATGATAGCCGTGGCAATCAAGCCGCAGCGATGACTGCGGCTGGCATGCTTGCCCCTTATTCAGAATTAGAAACTGCGGAATCCATTATTTTTGAACTAGGTAATCGCTCGATTGAATTATGGGGCGATCTACTCAAACAAATTAATGCGGAAGATGCGTTGCAGTTTGACGGCAGTTTAATCCTTGCACACCCACAAGATATGGCAGACTTAACGCAATTTATTGATAATATTAAGTATAAAATTAATGTTGATGATATTCAAACCCTCGATTCAAACGCCATTCAACAACTAGAACCTGAACTTTCTCATCACAAACAAGGTTTTTATATTAAACATGAAGGGCAGATAAATTCGCAACAATTTATGCAAGCCTCCACTGCGTATTTATTGGCACATTCGCAGCTAAACTGGCTAGAAAACCATAAAGTCAGCAAAATTCTACCCAGGGGGGTAGTTATTTGTGAAAATAATGACGAAAAACGCCCATTTGATTGCGTATTTGATACTCGCGGATTAGGTGCTAAGAAAGATATTGACGGTTTGCGTGGTGTACGAGGCGAAGTTTTTTGGTTAGATGCCCCAGATGTAAATATAACCAGACCGATTCGCCTGCAACATCCTCGTTATAAAATTTATATTGTACCTAGAAAAAACGGTCGTTATGTTGTTGGAGCAACAGAAATAGAAAGCGAAGATAAAAGCCCAATGTCAGTGCGTTCCAGTTTAGAACTTTTATCCGCAGTCTATACCATTCACCCAAGCTTTGGCGAAGCAAGAATCGTTAAAATGCTAACCAATTGTCGCCCAGCATTAGCTGATAATTTACCAAGAATAACCAAAGATAATAAACTAATAACCATTAATGGTTTATACCGTCACGGCTACTTATTAGCCCCCGCAATAGTTGAAAGGGCATTACAAGATGACTAAAAAAATAGCAATAAAAGTAAACGGAAAGGTGGCAATGGTTTCAGAGGGTTTAAACTTAATAGAAATTTTAAAAACGCAAGGTTATACTTGTGAACTAGTTGCGATAGCGTTGAATGAAACATTTGTTGCAC
>CAZQYD010000159.1:0-3903 GCA_964597465.1 uncultured Piscirickettsiaceae bacterium
ATGTGGGCTCTATTGCTGTGGGATAAATCTATTTCTGCTCCGTAATGTTTAAGTGCAGAGGAGAGTTTTTTCCAGTCTAAACTGGTGGCAATTGGGTGGGCGAATATCTTTTCTAACATGACTTTGTGTTTGTGGCTCATTTGATTTTATCCTTAATTAAAATATCTTACACTTTTACTATACGCTTAATTTTTGTAATCGTTATAATGAGTTTTGATTATTTAATATTGGTTTTTTTTATGAAGATTATTGTGTTGGATCGTGATGGAGTGATTAATCAGGATTCTGATAATTATATTAAGTCTGCGGATGAATGGATGCCAGAGCCTGGCAGTATTGAGGCGATAGTGAAGCTGAAAAAGGCGGGTTGGATTGTGGCAATAGCAACCAATCAGTCGGGCATTAAACGCGGTTATTATTCTAGTCAAACTTTATCAGCAATGCATTTAAAAATGAATGCTTTGCTGGGCGAATATTCGGTGGACTGGATTAGCTTTTCGCCCTATGTAAATGAAGATAATACGGCTTGTCGAAAACCTGCCACAGGAATGTTACGAGCGATTGAGTTACGTTTTGATGTGTCATTAAAAAATGCGGTGATGATTGGCGATAGTATGGCAGATATGAAGGTGGCGAAAAAACATGGCATGACACCTTTATTAGTTAAAACGGGTAAAGGCGAGCGAACCTTACTCGCCATCGCACAATCGCAAGATGATGGTTTGCGTGAAATTCCTGTATTTGATAATCTGTTGGCGGCAGTGGAGAGTATTTTGTGAAGGTTGTTTGGATGCTAAGAAGCATTGTTTTTATTGTATTGCAAACCGCTAGTGTGATGGTCGTTTCATTAGTTGGTTTTCTGTTTTGGTTTGCATCTGATAATGTTAAGTATGCCTACTTAAAGTTATGGGTTGGTTTTGTGGTATTTTTGTTGCGAGTTGTGTGCGGTGTAAAGTATCAAGTTCATGGTAAGGAAAACCTAGACTTAACGCAAACTGGATTGATTCTTGCTAGACATGAATCGGCTTGGGAAACCTTTGCGTTTCAAATAATTTTCCCTCGCTTAGCGTTTGTTTTGAAGAAGGAATTATTGAATATTCCTTTCTTTGGTTGGGGGCTTCGTATGACATCGCCGATTGCGATTGAACGCGGTGCGGGCAGAAAGGCGATGAAGCAAGTGTTAGATGAAGGCACTGAAAAGCTGTCAGGCAATGACGAATACGGTAGCTGGGTAGTGATTTTCCCCGAGGGAACCAGAATGCCAGTAGGTCAGCTAGGCAAGATTAATTCAGGCGGCTCTTTATTGGCGAAAAAATCGGGTGTAAAAACCTATTTGGTAGCACATAACGCGGGACAGTGCTGGGCGGCAAAAGACTGGGTGGTAAAACCTGGCAAAGTAGATGTCTATATTAGTGAGTCAATTGACGTAACAGAATTAGACACGGCAGAAATAAATAAATTAACGGAGGAGTGGTTTAATCAATATTTAACCTAAACCTCTTAATTAGGAAAACAGCATGAGTAAACTTTCAACATTAATTGGTCTTCTTTTAGGTGTTGCCGTCATTTTAATGAATATTGTTGACACGGAAGCTGGCGAATTTCTTGCTGCTTTTTTGAATTGGAAGGCGTTGTTAGTCGTGGTCGGTGGCACGTTTGCGGCGGCATTTATTAACTACCCTTTTTCACAAATGATGTGTTTTTTTAAAGGGTTTGGTAAGGTGTTTGTTGCCGAACCCGTTTCTGAAAAAGAGAGTATTGAGCAATTGCTTGGTTTAAGTAAACTTTCCCATACCAAAGGCTTGCTTGAGCTAGAAAAGCATGTTGAACAACAGCAAGACCTTTTTTTGCAGTTTTCATTGTCTGAAATGTTGATTTATCGGGAAGAAAAACAACTCACTGCCAGTTTAAATAATC
Organism: uncultured Piscirickettsiaceae bacterium; assembly: GCA_964597465.1. Classification (GTDB taxonomy): domain Bacteria; phylum Pseudomonadota; class Gammaproteobacteria; order Thiomicrospirales; family Thiomicrospiraceae; genus Hydrogenovibrio. The sequence goes on from CAZQYD010000159.1 coordinate 1,918, forward strand.
ATTTAAACGCAATGAGATTAAGACGTCTAAACTGCCAAGACATTTTTAACAATATGGCAACCTACGCGCCAGCTTTTGGCATGATTGGCACGGTAATGGGTTTGATTTTGATGATGACCTCTCAGCTAAGTGGCGGTGATGCAAATGCCGCAGGTTCATCAGACGATATGCTCGCCTCGCTATTAACGGGGATGGGGCTAGCATTGCTCACCACGTTTTATGGTGTTTTGATTGCGAATTTAATTTTCACGCCGATGGCAGGTAAATTAGGCGTGTTATCAGATGCGGAAATGGCAAAAAATGAAATTATCATGCAAGGAATTGTGGCGATTAAAAACCGCATGCCGACTTCTTTGTTAAAAGAGTATTTATTGTCGAACCTAAGTTACCAGCAAAAATTAGCGATTGAACTCACATTATAGTGGGGTGAATAGCATGCGTAAAAGCCCTGAACAATTAGCAGAAATGCAAAAATTAACACAGTTATCCCGTTTAAAAAATGGGCAAATTGTATTTATTTCGCTGTTCACATCGGTGTTGGCTTTATTTGTTATTATCGCCGTTATTCTTGATATTAATGCGAATACCGAAACACGTAGCTATCAAAAATTAGTCAATAAAATTTATCAACAAGTTCAAATAGAAAAAAGCATTAACAAGCTTGACTGGCTGGTGGTTGAAAATACGGTTTCAAAAGGCGTTAAGCTCACGTTTGATACAACTATTCTCGCAAAAAAACCTTTGTTTTCTTCAGCACGTGCCAAGCTTAATCCCGACTTTTTACCCTCATTAAATAAGTTAGTAAATCTTATCTCAGCACTAGATTTAGCGAATTTCACACAAAAAAACAAGGGTTTGGTTGCAAACATTATTGAACCAAGTGACGCCTTATTAATGACCATACGAATTGAAGGACATACGGATTCCAATAAATTAGCCGCCACAGCATTGTATCAGTCTAATGTTGAATTAAGCAGTTTTAGAGCCTATGCCTTAATGGATTATATTCGTCTTTATACCTCCCTACCGGCAAAGCATTTTTCGATTGCCGGTTACGGCAACTTCAAGCCCATTTCTGATGATGCTAGTGAAGCGGTGAACCGTCGAGTAGAACTTTATATCGTTCCACATATCTTGTACGACAAGGTGAAAGGTGGACTATGAGATATGTAAGAGAAAAAGCAAAATCAAGCTGGCTTTTAACCTTTGGCGACCTTGTAACCTTATTAATTACCCTGTTCATTTTAATGGTGGTGATTTATCGTGGTGAAATTAGCGACGTACAAAAATGGGGGGAAGACCAACTTGATAAAACGGAAGTTGAGTTAAAAATTGCATTAGTTGACTCACAGTTTATTTCTGTCAAGCGGGTTTTACAAGGTGTGCAGTTGGATATTTCAGCGAATAATTCTTTTGTGCGTGGCGGGTTTGAGCCAATGCCTGAACTCAAAACGGAAATAGAAACCCTTGGCGTCATTCTAAAAGGGCTTTCTTTTTTGTCAGCAAAAAATGGCGGCATGCCAGAGAAAATTGCCAAGTCCGCACGAAAAGATAATTTGATTTTGTTTAGAGAAGTATCTGTTTCTGGGCATACCGATAATGATCCAATAAACCCAAGTTCTAAACTTAGAAACAATTGGTTTTTAAGTGCCATGCGTGCACAAACAGTGATGGAATTACTCTATCAAACCAGTGCTTTGCCTGCAGAAATGCTGAGTATTTCAGGTCGAGGCGAATATCACCCCATCGCTTCCAATGCAACCGATGCAGGCAAGGTAAAAAACCGTCGTGTGCAAATTGTGATTATTGCTAATTTTGAAAAAGCAACGTTTGCTGGATCGTCGAAATTGGTAGTTGCCAGTCAATAGGTTTTTTGTTGTAGTTCTTTAAGGAATCGCTTAATAACTAAGATTATTTTATACTGGTAAAAAATGCCGATATTTTCACTGCAATTCGTTGCAATAGCTAGCTATTACGCCTCATTTC
>CAZQYD010000160.1:0-3878 GCA_964597465.1 uncultured Piscirickettsiaceae bacterium
ATCAAAAAAACTAAAACTTCTTTATAGATAAAACTTATAGGCTAATATAAGAAAACTTATAAGCATTTTTAATGCGAGCCATAAAATATAATGATAACCAATCTCAATTCTATACGATAAAACTACACGGGGTTAACAACATCAATAAATATCACATCCAGTTTAAATTTACCTTGCAAGTGTTCACCTAGTGAGCGAACACCTTGGCGTTCCGTTGCATGATGCCCTGCCGCTAAATAATGAATCTGCTCTTCAAGGGCAATATGAGTGGTTTGCTCAGAAACCTCACCACTAATAAACACATCCGCACCAAGTTGTTTAGCTTTTTCAATATAATTTTGTGCACCACCACTGCACCAAGCAATCGTTTTAACTCGTTCACTACCACCAGGTAAATGCAACGGTGCTCTTTTTAAACTTTTTTCAACTAACAATTTAAAGTTTGCAAATTCAACGAATTCTGGTAATTCTCCAAGTCGAAGTAAACTTTGCTTATCTTGAGTAATATCTTTTAAACCCCAGAGTTTAGCAAGTTGTGCATTATTTCCGTAAACAGCGTGACCGTCTAAAGGCAGATGGTAAGCAATCAAGTTAATGCTATGTGCTAATAGTTTTTTAATTCGTTGCTGCTTCATGCCTGTTATTACAGAAGATTCACCCTTCCAAAAATAACCGTGATGCACTAATATCGCATCCGCGTTTAATTCAATTGCCTTATCAATCAAAGCTTGAGAGGCTGTCACACCTGTTACTATTCTAGTTATATCAGCCACTCCCTCAATTTGCAAACCATTAGGGGCGTAATCTTGATAGTCATCAACTTCAAGCAATTTATCTAAATATTTAACTAATTCAGACGTTTTCATTGGACAGATTAATCTTTAACTCGGTAACGAGCAGATGCCGCATGAGCTTGTAATCCTTCACCATCTGCTAGCACACCTGCAATTTTACCTAGTGTATTTGCTCCTTCTTCGGAACACATAATTAAACTAGAGCGTTTTTGAAAATCATAAACGCCTAACGGAGATGAAAAACGTGCTGTTCGCGAAGTAGGCAAAACATGATTTGGCCCAGCACAATAATCGCCCAGTGCTTCAGCGGTAAAACGCCCCATAAAAATAGCACCAGCATGACGAATACTCGGCAATAATTCTTCTGGGTTTTCTATCGAAAGCTCTAGGTGCTCTGGAGAAATGTAATTAATGATTTCAACTGCTTTTGCTTCATTTTCAACAATAATAATTGCCCCGCGATCTTCAATTGATTTGATGATAATTTCTTTGCGTGGCATTTCTTCAATTAGACGATTCATGCTTTGATGTACTTTTTCCGCAAAATCAACATCATCAGTAACAAGAATAGATTGGGCATCTTCATCATGCTCTGCTTGCGAGAACAGGTCTACCGCAATCCAGTCTGGATTTGTCTTGCCGTCACAGTAAACTAGAATCTCAGATGGACCTGCAATCATATCAATCCCTACTGTACCAAATACTTCACGTTTTGCGGTAGCGACATAAATATTGCCAGGTCCAACAATTTTATCAACTACTGGAACGGTCTGCGTACCATAAGCTAACGCAGCAACTGCTTGTGCACCACCAAGAGTAAAGACTCTATCAACTTCACAAATATGTGCTGCTGCCAAAACCATATCATTTACTTCACCGTTTGGCGTAGGCACAACCATAATTAACTCTTCGACCCCTGCAACTTTAGCAGGAATAGCGTTCATAATGACCGATGAAGGGTAAGCTGCCTTGCCTCCGGGCACATACAAACCAACACGATCAAGCGGTGTAATTTTCTGTCCTAACATCGTACCATCATCTTCGGTATATGACCAAGATTCACTCACTTGCCTCATATGATAAGAACGTACTCGGTCGGCGGCAAGAATTAGAGCTTCACGCTGGTCATCGGGAATGGTTTCAAATGTTTTTTTTAAGTCTTCCGAAGATATTTCTAGTTCACTACCTTTTGCAAGTTTTAGATTATCGAACTTAGCGGTATAATCTAAAAGAGCTGCATCTCCTTGCTTTCTAACATTTTTAATGACTTCTTTAACGACTGTATTTACGCTATCATTAGAAACGCCTTCCCAAGCCAGAAGATTTTCAAGTTCAGCTTGAAATCCAACATCTTTTGCATTTAATTTTCGTATTTTTAACATTCCTATATTCCTAAATCGCCGCTTTAAACTTTTCAACAATATCATTAATTTGAGCAAATTTTGTTTTGTAAGCATGCTCATTAACAATTAAGCGTGAACTAATATCTGCGATATGCTCTTCAGGCTTTAAACCATTGGCTTTCAAAGTATTACCTGTATCGACTAAATCGACAATTTTATCAGCCAAATCAATTAACGGTGCTATTTCCATCGAACCATACAACTTTATCAAATCAACCTGCTGACCAATTGAAGCGTAATAAGCCTCTGCCGATTTAATATACTTTGTTGCAATTTTAAGGCGATGCCCCATTGGTTTTGCATTCACAGGCCCTGCAACCATAAGTTTACATTTAGCGATTTCCAAGTCCAGTAACTCATATAAGTTGTCGGTAGGAGCTTCCATCAACACATCTTTCCCTGCCACACCTATATCAGCGGCACCGTGAGATACATAAGTTGGCGCATCCGTTGCACGAACAATTAATAGCCTAATGTTGTCATGATTGGTTGGAATAATTAATTTTCGACATTTGCTTGGATCTTCTAAGGGTTCAATACCTGCCGCTTTTAGTAAAGGTAAGGTATCTTTGTAAATTCGTCCTTTTGAAAGGGCTATTGTTAATTGTTCAGTCATAATTATTATCTTTTTTAATTTGTACGGTAAATATTTGCGCCGAGCTTATGGAATTTTTCTTCTATTAGCTCATAGCCTCGATCAATATGATAAATTCTGCTGATTTCTGTATCTCCGTCTGCCACCAAACTGGCTAGAATCAAGCTAGCAGAAGCCCTTAAATCTGTTGCCATAACAGGTGCTGGTACAAATTTATTTACCCCATTAATAGTAGCAGTATTACCATTAACAATAATATTAGCACCCATGCGCACCAATTCAGAAACATGCATAAAACGGTTTTCAAAAATGTTTTCCGTAACGTTTGACACGCCTTTTGCCAATGCATTCATCACCACAAACTGTGCCTGCATATCGGTTGGAAAATCAGGATAGGGAGCGGTTGAAATATCAACTGGGATAAGTTTTCTTCCAATCATATCTAAGGTAATGTTACTACCATCAAGCTCAATTTTTGCTCCTGCCTCTTCAAACTTTCTAAGTACCGACCCTAAATGCTCCGCATTCGCATGAGTAACGGTTACTTTACTACCCGTTACCGCGGCGGCGGCGAGATAAGTGCCCGCTTCAATTCTATCTGGAATGACGCTATACTCGACACCTTCAAGTGAATCAACACCCTCTATAATCAATGTATCCGTACCAATACCCGAAATTCTAGCACCCATTTTATTTAAAAAATCTGCTAAATCGGTCACTTCAGGTTCTCTCGCTGAGTTCCTTAAAATAGTTTGCCCATCAGCCAAAACTGCCGCCATTAACAGGTTCTCTGTCCCTGTTACCGTAACAGGTTCCATTGTAATATCAGCACCTTTCAAACGCTTTGCTGTGGCGATAATATAGCCTTCTTCAACTTGAATTTTAGCACCCATTTTTTCCATCCCTTCAATATGAATATTGACAGGACGAGAACCAATTGCACAACCACCAGGTAATGAAACCCTAGCTTCACCGTATTTAGTAAGCAACGGCCCCATTACTAAGATAGAGGCACGCATTGTTTTCACCAAATCATAAGGCGCTTCTTTTGAGGTAAGGCAAGTGGCGTCTAGTTCGATGTTTAGC
>CAZQYD010000161.1:0-3831 GCA_964597465.1 uncultured Piscirickettsiaceae bacterium
ACGCACATTTTTTCTCAGTAAAATTCTAATCGCGGTTATTAAGTGCTTCCTTAAGTGTCTCCTTACGCTTCCTTATAAGCAAACAACTCGCCAAAAGGCGAGTTGTTTTTAGGTGGTAATCAAGCGCAAAATGCTTGATATTTGCAACTAATTTATTTAAATAAAGAAGCTGTGATATTCGTATACCAAGCGTGAGCAGACTGTGCTTCGCCAGTAAAGTTGCCATCTCTAGGGAATAAACCGCCACCAGTTTTACCAATTTTATTTTTGCCATCTAGTCTATAACCTGCGGCAACCGAAATTCCGTAGGTAGGAGCAACTAATGAGAAACACTGATTAGCAAATCTAGCTTTAGGGTCAACTGCTTTACCGCTTAGTAGGTTAGCAACCGCTGCACCACACACTTTACCTTGAGAGTCGGCAGCAAAACCTGATTTAGGCATTGGTTTAGCGATACTTGCATCACCAAGTACGTGAACATTTTTAACCATTGTAGATTCAAAAGTTTCTTGGTCAACAGGGCACCAGCCAGAAGTATTCACTAAGCCCATTTTGACAGCGGTAGTATTTGCTTTTTGTGCAGGGATATAGTTGATTACGTCGGCTTTAATTTTGTCGCCATTCATTGTGGTGATTGTTTTGGTTTTAGCATCCACTGCTTTCACAGCACCACCATTAGATTTTGATACCCAATCAATCATTGAGTTATCTGACTCAAAGCCGTAATTTTTACGCCAACCTTCTTTAAATAATCCGAATTTCGAGAATTTATCTTTTGCATCTAAAATAACTATTTTCGCTTTAGGTTTATTCTTTTTTAAATAAGTTGCGATCATACTTACTCTTTCATATGGACCAGGAGGACAACGGAAAGGATTTGGTGGAGCGCACATTACAAAAGTACCGTCATGAGGCATTGCATTTAATTGTTTTTTAAGCAGTGCTGTTTGAGGCCCTGCTTTCCAAGCATGAGCAATCGTTGTTGAAGTTGATTCATCAAGCCCTTCAATCGTATCCCAACGGAATGAGATTCCCGGCGAAACAACTAGACGATCATACTCAAGGTAACTTCCATCGGCAAGGCTAACGGTTCTTTTGTCAGCATCAATACCAGTTACTTCACCCTGTACAACATTTATTTTATGCTTCTTTTTAAGCGTGTTGTAACCAAACGTAATGTCATCCATTGTAGCAATGTCAGCTAATACCCAGTTACTAGCGAAACAAGTTGAGTATTTGGCATTCTTCTCAACAATGGTTACATCTATACCTGGGTTGGTTGCTTTAATTGCTTGAGCAGAAGAAATTCCGCCTGGACCACCACCAACGACTACTACGCGAGCAACAGCTGATTTATTTGTGTTAATTGCCGGTGCACTGCTACAACCGATTAATGTACTTGCACCCGCACCTGCAACAACTGCTCCAGCACCGATTTTAAATAGTTCTCTTCTTTTCATCTAATTTATCTCCAGATTAGACTAAATATTAGTATATTGCTACTTCAAAGCGGAATTCGTGTTTACATCCTTGCAAAGGCACGAACTACACTTTAAAAAAACATTAGGTGTAATTTACTTTCATTTACAGATATGTGCAAATAACAATAACTTATGTATGGTCTATTAAATATTATAAAATGAAAACCTGATATTAGGATGTGCTGATTGTTTTAGCGCGTTAAAAAATACTTTGATGAAGCGTTTGCTACTCATTTATAATAAAAGCATAAATGCTGCAAGTGATCACATATTATCTCAGCTTCTTGAGCACGTTCATTTGCAGGATTTAGGTAAAAATCGTAGTTCATACACCGAGAGTAAAGAGTTTAAATTTATGTCGTCCAGTACCGCACAATCTGCATTAGAAATTTTAGAAAATCGTTTTGGTTACAAAAGTTTCCGTGAGCAGCAACAAGAAGTCATTGCTGATGTTGTTGCAAACAAGGACTGTTTTGTTTTGATGCCAACAGGTGGTGGTAAATCGCTATGTTTTCAAATCCCAGCCTTGTTACGTGAAGGGACTGCGATTGTGGTTTCGCCGTTAATTGCGTTAATGCAGGATCAAGTTGACAGTTTGAAGTCGAATGGTGTTCGAGCAGAATATTATAATTCTAGCTTGGATTATGATTCTGCTGAGCAGGTTTTACGTCAACTGCACCTTGGCGAGCTGGACTTATTGTATGTTTCGCCAGAGAGGTTAATGAATGAATCTTTCAAACAACAATTATTTGGCTTGCAGATTAGTTTGTTTGCGATTGATGAAGCCCACTGTATTTCACAGTGGGGGCATGACTTTCGCCCAGAGTATGCCAATATTGGACAGTTAAGGCAGGAATTTTCTTCCGTACCGTTTATTGCTCTTACTGCGACTGCCGATCATGCAACTCGTAAAGATATATTACAACGCTTACAGCTTGTTGACCCGCAAGTTCATGTCTCTAGTTTCGATCGTCCCAATATTCGTTATACCGTTCTTGAAAAGAAACAGCCCGCTAAGCAAATTATCCAGTTTTTGGAAGAGCGAGATGCCAAGCATGAAAGCGGTATCGTTTATTGTTTAAGCCGTAAAAAAGTCAATGAAGTGGCGTTGTTACTTCAAGATGAAGGTTATTCGGCAAAAGGCTATCACGCAGGACTGGATTCAGAAACCAGACAAGTTATCCAGCGTCAGTTTATCCGTGATGAAATTAATATCGTCGTGGCTACTGTCGCGTTTGGAATGGGGATTGATAAACCTAATGTCCGTTTTGTGGTGCATTATGACATGCCTAAAAATATCGAAGGCTACTATCAAGAAACAGGGCGTGCAGGACGGGACGGACTGTCATCCGAAGCATTTTTGTTATTTGGCACGCAAGATATTATGACCGCCAAATACTTTATCGAAAGTGTAGGAAATGAAGAGCAAAAACGGATTGAAACCTTTAAATTATCTTGCATGGTCGACTTTGCCGAAGCCGTTACTTGCCGTCGTAGCGTGCTGTTGAATTATTTCGGAGAATCGCATGATAAAAAATGTGGTAACTGTGATGTTTGTTTAAATCCTCCGACCTTTTTTGATGCTAAACAGGCCGCACAAAAAGCCTTGTCTTGTGTGTATCGTTTAGCAACCGCAAACGGGCAAGGTTATGGTATTCGCTATGTGATTGATGTATTACGCGGAATGGATAATGAAAAAATTCGTCAAAACCAACACAAAGAACTGACTACCTATGGCATCGGAAAAGAATTTTCAACCGATGAATGGGCAAGTATTATTCGCCAACTTATTCATCTAGGTTATTTATATCAAGACGTACAAAACTACTCAATCTTAAAACTGACAGCCAAAGCGGGTGAAATGCTTAAAGGGAAAGTTGCGTTAGAACTTGCCAAACCAAGAAATAAAGCGGCAAGAAGCGGTAAATCATCTGCTGGAGCAAGTCGCCCAATGCGTGGCGTGCAAAAAGCTCAAAAAGAAGATTTAACCGATGCGGAATTAGATATATTTGAAGAGCTAAGAGAGTTAAGAAAAGAAATTGCAAACAGTGAAGATAAACCTGCTTATCAAGTTTTTGGCGATGCAACTCTGGTTGAAATGGCAATGAAACATCCTGTCACGGAAGAAGAAATGTTAAAAATAAGTGGGATTGCAGAAGTAAAATTTGAGCGTTATGGAGTGGAGTTTATTAATTTATTAGAGAGTTTATAACATAAACATCATAACGAGTATTTGGGCTTTTAATGCTCATGGTTGGTTTTTGAGGTTTGGATTGTATTATTAGCTCAATAATAGGTGCTTTTGCAGGACGTTTGACGACGACACGTTTATTGGCGGTTTGTAATGCTG
>CAZQYD010000162.1:0-3809 GCA_964597465.1 uncultured Piscirickettsiaceae bacterium
AGCTGGAATCGCCTCAATCAACGCATTGACATCTGGACCTTGCCCCATGTCTAGCATTCTGTCCGCTTCATCAATAATCAACATTTCAATATTGGATAAATCAATAAACTCTTTGGTCATGATATTTAATAATCGTCCTGGCGTGGCAACTAAAATATCAATCGGTTCTCTAAGTTTTTCGATTTGCTTATCCGACGCAAAACCACCCGTGATAACTTGTGATGGAAAGTTACAATAGGTACCAAGTTGTTTAATCACCTTATGGGTTTGAAAAGCAAGCTCTCTAGTCGGAGCAAGAATTAAGACTCTTGGCAGGTCAGAATATTTCGGTTCGTCAATCAAAAATTGTAACGCGGGTAAAACAAATGCCGCCGTTTTACCCGTGCCTGTCGCCGCACCCGCAAGAACATCACGCTTCATCAGCATCCAAGGAATCGCTTGTTGCTGTACTGGCGTCGCCTTATGAAAGTGGTTTTCTTTAATTGCAGACAGTAATTTAGGGTCTAATTCAAGTTCTTCAAAGGTCATAATTGCTAGTTCTATTTAGTAAGGGTTATTTAGGCTATTGTATCAAGTTTTCTAATTAGAAATTTAGCTGATAGATAGCTAGTAGGAACTTGAAATGTTTGAGCTAAAGTTTTCTAAACTTTAGCCGATACAGTTAATACCTCATTTTATATTTGGAGTAAATAATGAATATCTCACCCGAACAAGCAGTTAGTATGGCCGTTAATATGAAACAGTCACAAACACATGAACAAGTTGGAATATCCATGCTAAAAAAAGCGATAGATGTGCAGGCAGAAGGGGCGTTAGCATTAATAAATGCATTGCCTTCTGCTCCATCTACACAAGGGCTACCTGCTAATTTAGGTAATAATGTTAATGTAAAAGCGTAAGCGTTTATTTTTTGTTTATTTCATAACAAGGAATATAATTATCCGTTCCCAACTTCATGCGTCTTTGCTTAGAGAATGATTTTAATAGTTCATCTATATGATGCATGATTTCGCTATCACCGCTAATTTTAAACACGCCTTGTTCTCTTATTTTGGCAACCGTCTCTGATTTAACATTTCCAGCCACAATTGCCGAAAACATTTTGCGTAAATTACTCGCTAATTGATAGGTAGAAAGCCCTCTATTAATTTCTAATTTTGCCACATTTTCATGGGTCGGTAAAAAAGGCTGTTGCAGTTCAATTGGAATATGTAGATTCCAGTTAAAATAATAAGCATCTTTGGTAACTTTTCTAAAATCTCGTACGGTTTTAATGCCTTTTTTAATCTCTTCAGCCACTTCTCTTGGGTTATTGATAATCAGCTTTAATTTACTCGACGCTTTTTCACCCAATGCATCGGTTATAAATTGTAAAACCGCACTAAAGTAATCTTTACTGGTTTCTGGTGCGGTTAAAATAACAGAAAAAGGAACATGTTTGTTTTTAGGATGAAGCAAAATACTTAAAATATAAAGTATTTCTTCCATCGTGCCAGCCCCACCAGGGAAAACAACGATAGCATGTCCTAGCCGAACAAACGCCTCTAGTCTTTTTTCAATATCAGGGAAAATAGCTAGTTCAGAAACGATAGCGTTAGGTGCTTCAGCGGCAATAATTTCAGGTTCTGTTAGCCCAATAAATCGTGGAGCATAAGAGCGTTGCTTACCATGACCTAACACCGCTCCTTTCATTGGGCCTTTCATTGCCCCTGGTCCACAGCCGGTGCAAATATCAAATAAACGAAGTCCTAGTTCATAACCCACATGTTTCGTGTATTTATACTCTTCAAGCGAAATAGAATGCCCACCCCAACACACCACTAAATTAGGCTCTTTCTCAGCCAACATTAAGTCTGCATTACGGGCAAAATGGAAAATAGAGTTTGTCAAATCATGACTTGTTGTTAAATCAAAACGCGGGCTATCCATGATTTTATTTTTTGCATACAATAAATCACGCAATACGGACGATAGATGTTCCTGCAAGCCGATCATTATTTCGCCATCAACAAATGCATGTTTTGGCGGGTTTTCAATCACCAGTTGAACACCGCGACCATCTACCTCAATGCTAATGCCAAAGCTTTTATGCTCATTCAGTAAAATTTCGCAATCATCCTCTTTTGAACCTGTATTTAAAACCGCCAAAGAGCAATTTCTAAACAGATCGTTCAAGCCCTTATCAGAAGTGTCAGATAATTGGTTCGCTTCTTTATAAGATAAAATTTGCATTTTTCCTGCTGGACGAATGGTTACTTTTTTGTTGTCTGTTTTCATATAATGTTAACTTTATAGTTAATGAGTAGGATTAAATGTCAATAAATTTAGAAGAACGGTTTTTAGCCATTTTATTATTAATTGCACTTGTCGGACTATTATGGCTATTTTCGCCTTTTTTAGAAGCATTATTCTTCGCCATGATTTTAGCTACCGCTACTTATAGTATTTATGAAAAAGTGCTCATAAAAGTAAAAGGGTCTGAAACGCTAGCGTCAAGTTTAACTAGCCTTGCTATATTTTTATCAGTCATTGCACCAGTTACTTATTTATTATTAGAAGTCGGGCTACAAGCAGGGCAGTTATACGGTCAAGCTCAAGACTGGTTATCCGTACAAACGCCAGAATCTTTTAAAAACTTAAATCAACAATTAATTGGTTTTTTTCCGCTCCCCGAAGCAACGCAAGGGCAATTATTGCAACAACTGCAAGAAAATTCAGCCAATATTATTAAATTTGCAAAAGATGCGGTGGTCTTCTTAGCACAAGGTATTTTTGGAAGTACCGCATCATTTTTAACTTTTATGCTATTAGCCGTATTCGCACTCTACTTTTTTTATAGAGACGGCAAAAAAATAGCCGTTTACCTTATTAATCTGTCGCCGTTAGATAATTTTTATGACCGAATGATAATAAGCCGATTTTCAAATTTATCCACCATTTTATTATTATCAGTGCTAAGTATTGCCGTTATGCAAGGGGTAAGTTTTGCCCTGTTATCCTGGGTTCTAGGTTTACCAGGGTTATTTCTCGGCATGGCAATTGCCGTCACCTCCTTTATTCCCATAGTCGGTTCAGCAATTGTATGGGTACCCGTATCAATTTTACTCGCCTCGCAAGGCGACTACACCAGTGCTGGGATTGTTGCCTTTATGGGAGCCGTTATAAACGGCTTTATTATTGACAATGTTCTACGCCCAATTGTTATCAACAAAATAGCACACACACTTGACGGAGCAAAAGAAGACTTAGCCGTAGCCAACCACACGCTAATTACCGTATTATCAACCTTTGCAGGTCTGATACATTTCGGGATAATAGGCTTGTTTTTTGGCCCAGTAATCGCCGCAATTGCCATTACAATATTTGATGTTTATGCACATAAACATTCAGAAGTTTTGGATAAAAAACACATAATATAAAAAAAATCACTAGATACATACAAATGTTTAATGGAACAATTGAAATAAAAGAAGTATAACTAGGTCTAGTAGTTTGAAGTATATAAAATTAATTAATATTTGGAGATAGTCCCATGACAAAACTTTTAAACAAAATGCTGTTAGCAATGGCTGGAACACTGTTAGCTTTTTCAATGAGCACCAGTGCAATGGCGGCAGAGAACCTATTTGGTTTTACCAAAATGGGTTCAGCTGACACACAAATAATCGCCATGTCTGATGGCAAATGCGGTGGTTCTAAAGACGCTGGTAAAAAAATGGAAGGTAAGTGCGGTGCAGGGAAGTGTGGAGCAGGAAAATGCGGTGGTTCTAAAGACGCTGGTAAAAAAATGGAAGGTAAGTGCGGTGCAG
>CAZQYD010000163.1:0-3724 GCA_964597465.1 uncultured Piscirickettsiaceae bacterium
AGATAAATTTTGCCTTATTTTGCCTAAAAAATAAGCGTAATAGCTTGCTATTGCGGTTTTTTTTAGGTGAAAGAAGGTGAAATTTAGCCATTTTAATTTGTGCATCCATGTATGCAAAGGTTTCATAATGTATTTTAAGGAGCAATGAGCAAAATGTCTAGACTGTCTAACCGTGTAAATCGAGTAAAACCCTCTTTAACCTTAATTATCACTGCCAAAGCGGCAGAACTAAAAGCCGCTGGCAAGAATATTATTAGCCTCGGGGCAGGCGAACCCGATTTTGACACCCCTGAACACATCAAGCAAGCAGGTATAAAAGCAATTGAAACAGGGCAAACCCGTTATACAGCAGTAGACGGTATTCCAAAACTTAAAAAAGCCATTATTGACAAGTTCAAACGCGATAATCAACTAGACTTTGACATGAACCAAATTCTAGTTTCCTCTGGTGGAAAACAAAGTTTCTACAATCTTTGCCAAGCCGCCTTAAATGACGGTGATGAAGTGATTATTCCTGCTCCTTATTGGGTTTCATACCCCGACATGGTAGCATTGGCGGGTGCTGAACCGATTATTATTGAAGCCACTATTGAGCGAGGATTCAAAATAACACCGCAACAACTAAAAAACGCCATCACGCCACAAACAAAAATGTTCGTGCTCAATAGTCCATCAAATCCAACGGGAGCTGTTTATACCAAACAAGAACTCAAAGCGTTAGGAGACGTACTTAGCAACTACCCAAACATCATCATTGCCACCGATGATATGTACGAGCATATTCTGTTAGACAACACACCCTTTACCAATATTTTAGAGGTTTGTCCTGAATTAACCGACCAAACCGTTGTCATGAACGGTGTTTCAAAAGCCTATTCAATGACGGGATGGCGAATTGGTTATGCAGGTGGACCAGTTGACTTAATCGCTGGCATGCGTAAAGTGCAATCACAAAGCACCTCCAATCCCTGCTCCATTTCGCAAGTCGCAGCGGTTGAGGCTCTAAACAGTTCACAAGAATGCATTCAAGTAATGCTAACCGAATTTAAAAAACGCCATTTATTTGTGGTGAATAGAATTAACGAAATCCCTGGGTTTAAATGTATTCATGCCTCGGGTGCTTTCTATGCTTTCTTTAACGTAAAAGAAGCAATGGACAAAAAAGGTTTCAAAACCGACGCCGAAATGGCAACCGCCATTTTAGAGGAAGAAGAAGTTGCCGTTGTGCCTGGTTCAGCCTTTGGTGCCGACGACCATTTAAGAATTTCGTTTGCAACAAGCATGGAAAACTTAATCAACGCACTTGAAAGAATAGATAGTTTTATGAGAGAATAAAACGATGGATATCAATTACTTAAGGAAACGGTAACAGTCTCGAACCTTAAAAAAATGTTCGAGACTGTTAATCAGTAGGTTAATCAATAGATAGAGAGTTTTTAATCTTCAGTAAATACTTCTTCACCGGTACTAATAATAAGCGGATCAGCAGGCTTTAACTCATCGCTTTTTTCGTCATACGGGAACTGGTTCAACACATAACGCATCGCTTCTAAGCGTGCGCGTTTTTTATCATTCGATTTAACAACCGTCCAAGGAACTTCCTTAGTATTGGTATAAAAGAACATGTCTTCTTTCGCTTTGGTATATTCGTCCCATCGATCAAGAGATGCCAAATCCATTGGGCTTAACTTCCATTGTTTTAATGGATCATCTTTACGGGAATTAAAGCGACGCAGCTGCTCCTCTTGACTGACTGAAAACCAAAACTTGATAATATCAATGCCACTTGCCGACAACATACGTTCAAATTCTGGAGCTTGGTGCATAAACTGATTATATTCGGGTGGAGTACAGAAACCCATTACGCGTTCAACACCACCGCGATTGTACCAAGACCTATCTAACAGTACAATTTCTCCTGCCGTTGGTAGATGATTAATATAGCGTTGAAAATACCATTGCCCCTGCTCAATTTCACTTGGCTTATCCAAAGCAACGACACGAGCTCCACGTGGATTTAGATGCTCCATAATACGTTTTATTGTGCCACCTTTACCAGCCGCATCTCGACCTTCAAAAATAATCACTACACGTTTTTTATTTTCTTTAACCCATTTTTGCAGTTTTAATAACTCGATTTGAAGTTCAAGTTTTTGTGCTTCATAATCTTTCTTTTTAAGTTTTTTACTGTAAGGATATTTCACATCGCTCGATTTAATTTTTTTCACATGGTTTCCTTTTTAATTGAATTACGAAAAAATTTCCTTAATCTCTTTAAGGAGACACTTAATAATACGCCTATTGAGGTTGAAATAAAAATGAAATAATTTGATAAGAAAAATAAGTTTTTTTAATAAGATAATCAATTATTTCAAGTAACAAAATAAAAGTCAAAATGTGGGCTAGATTAAGCCTTTTTCTGTTAAAAAAAGCAATAATGCGGCATAAGAACGCCCTTCCGAAAAATCATTTTGATTTAATAGATTTTTCCAATCTTTAATTGGCCAGTAGATAATTTCTAA
The DNA here is from genome assembly GCA_964597465.1 of uncultured Piscirickettsiaceae bacterium. Lineage (GTDB taxonomy): Bacteria > Pseudomonadota > Gammaproteobacteria > Thiomicrospirales > Thiomicrospiraceae > Hydrogenovibrio. The sequence goes on from CAZQYD010000163.1 coordinate 2,523, forward strand.
CGGCTCAGGTTCATCACCAACAGCGGTTTGTTCGATTAACTCCTCTGCTAAGGCTAAATGGGTTTGGTGAGTCATGTAGCCTGATGCAAGAGATACCGTTTTTAACAATTTCACTTTTTTAGGAAAGTAGCCCAACTCTTCTTGGCTTTCTCTTTCTACCGCCTGTTGCCAGCTTTCCCCTTCATCAACCTTGCCTTTCGCAAAGGTCAGCTCATAACGTTCAACCCCTGCCGCATACTCTTTAATCAGCACAAAACAATCGTCTTTTATCGCTATAATAAGCACTGCTCCGTTTGCGGTACTAAGCATTCTTTCGTACTGCATCTGCACACCGTTGTTAAATTGTAGTTCAAGTTCTTCAACGCAAAACAGCTTTGAACTCATGGCTATTTTTTTAGACAGTATTTGCGGTAAATTTGAGTTAGGAGTTTTTTCATTCATTACTTAATCATAAACAAAGATGTTACAAAATGCGAATAAAAAACTTAAATATTCCTTGGCATGAAATTGATACAGTGCTATTAGACATGGACGGAACCTTACTAGACTTGCACTTCGACTATCATTTTTGGATGAGTTACTTGCCAGAAATTTATGCTGAAAAAAACCAAATTACGATTGAAGACGCGGATAAATTTATCCACGATAAAATTCACTCACAAACAGGCACGCTGAATTGGTACTGCCTTGACTACTGGACAGAACAACTTGAACTGCCGGTTGCAGAACTTAAACACGATATAAAACACCTAATCAAACCGCATCCTGATGTATTAGTTTTTTTACAAGGGTTAAAAGAAAGCGATAAACAAGTCATCATGGTCACCAATGCGCACCGAGACAGTCTTGCAATTAAATTAGAGATGACCGAAATAGGAGACTATTTTGACCACCTTGTAAGTTCACACGATTACGGCAAGCCTAAGGAAGACATTCAAATTTGGCAAGATATACAGCAAGATTTCCCATATCAACCAGAGAAAACGCTGTTAATTGACGATAATATAACCGCTCTAAGTACCGCGAAAGCATTCGGTATTAAGCATTGTCTTGCCGCGACCTTTGTGAGTGAAAAAATGGATCAAATCGACCCTAAAGGCTTTCCACACTTCGAAAACTTTGCTCAAATCATGCTCTAAGGAGGCACTTAAGGAAACACTTAACAACCGCCAATTATTTTTTACTGGCTAAAATGCACGACA
>CAZQYD010000164.1:0-3702 GCA_964597465.1 uncultured Piscirickettsiaceae bacterium
CCAGGTGAACCTAAGGAGTGGGAAGAGCTTGGGAAAAATTCAGAGGAAACTGACGATGGAGATTCATCAATGGAAGAAAATATAAAGACTGATTTATCTGGTGATACTGAAGAAGTTTCTGGTAAAACCGAGCTTCATTAGGCCTAGTTCAACTATAAAGAGCTCCATTATTTTTAGTGGGGCTTTTTTATTGGAGCGATGAATGACATTTCAACAAAAACTTTTTTCCGCAAATACTCAGTTACCACTGGTAATGGCGATTTTAAATGTCACGCCAGATTCTTTTTCGGATGGAGGTTTTTATTGCCCTAGCAATTTAGATGTTATTAGAAAACAATTGGAACGAATGGCTGTAACGGGTGTTGATATTGTTGATGTCGGCGGAGAGTCAACTAGGCCGAATGCCAATCCTGTTTCTGTGCAGGAAGAGTTGGATAGAGTGTTGCCCGTTGTTGAATTGGTAAAAAAAGAATTTTCTTTGTCGGTTTCAGTAGATACTTATAAAGTTGACGTAATGCGCGAAGCGATTGCGTTAGATGTTGAGTTAATTAATGATGTCAATGCATTGCAGTCAGAGGGAGCAGTCGCGTTGCTAGCGGATGCAACGGTGCTCGTTTGTCTTATGCACAAGTTGGGTGTTCCTAAGACAATGCAATCTTCTCCTAGCTACGATGATGTGGTCGGTGAAGTTAAAACGTTTTTAATTGATCGAGTTCGAGCGTGCGTTGAATCTGGTATTAAAGATAACCGTATTTTGATTGATCCAGGTTTTGGATTTGGAAAAAAATTAAATCATAACGTATCACTATTTAAAGCTTTAGATGAATTTGTTGGGTTAAAGCACCCTGTGTTGGTAGGGGTGTCCCGTAAAAAAATGATTGGAGAAATATTAGGTGGCGCAGTCGTCTCAGAAAGAGTGGCGGGGAGTGTTTCTGCTGCAATGTTGGCGGGGATTAAAGGGGCAAGTGTTGTTAGAGTGCATGATTTTGAAGAAACAATGCAGGCTATTAAGGTTACGAGTCAGTTATTGTAAAGAGGCTAGATATGAAAAAAAAATATTTCGGAACAGATGGAATTCGAGATCATGTTGGCAAGGGATTGATTTCGCCAGATAAAGTTCTTCAGCTTGGTTGGGCAACGGGTAAGGTTATTAAAGACCACGGAGAAACCTCTGTCATGATAGGCAAGGATACTAGGATATCTGGCTATATGTTTGAATCGGCACTAGAGGCGGGCTTTATTGCTGCAGGTGTAAACGTGTATTTGCTTGGGCCAATGCCAACGCCAGCGGTTGCTTATTTAACGCAAACGTTTTCTGCTGATGCGGGAATTGTCATTAGTGCCTCTCATAATCCTCATCATGATAATGGTATAAAGTATTTTTCTGCAAAAGGAAAAAAAATTACTGATGAAATTGAGTTTGAGGTTGAAAAAGCTTTTGAACAAGAGATGAAAGTGGTTGCTTCGGAGGAGTTAGGTAAGGCTAAGCGGATAGATGATGCTGCGGGTAGGTATATTGAGTTTTGTAAAAGTACTTTTAGTTCTAATAAAAAATTGAGCGATTATAAAATTGTTTTAGATTGTGCGAATGGAGCAACTTACCATATAGCCCCTTCCGTTTTTGAAGAGCTTGGTGCCAATGTGGTAACGATTGGAGTAAATCCTGATGGTGTGAATATAAATGCTGGCTGTGGGGCAACTGACCTAGCATTGCTGCAGAAAACAGTTGTTGCTGAAAAAGCAGATTTTGGTATTGCTTTTGATGGCGATGGTGATCGAGTTATGCTGGTTGATCACGAAGGTAAGGTGGTTGATGGTGACGGTATTTTGTATATATTGGCGACAAATTCAGCTGAAAAAGTAGAAGGCGTTGCGGGTACGTTAATGAGTAATTTGGGCTTGGAGTTGGCTCTAAAAGAGCGTGAGATTGAATTTATTCGTACAGATGTCGGTGATCGTTATGTTATGCAAGCATTGGTAGAAAAAAACTGGCTGTATGGTGCGGAAGCATCGGGTCATGTTTTATGTTTGGATAAAGCCTCTACAGGTGATGGAATTGTTGCCGCTTTGCAGGTGGTTTCTATTTTGGTTGAAAAAAAGACTTCGTTGAAAAAATTGTTAGAAGGAATGGATGTTTTCCCACAAATTTTAGAAAATATAAAAATTACAGGAAAAGTTGATTTAACTAAAAATATGATTATTCAAGATGCGGTTCGTTATGCAGAAAAACAAATGGGTGGAAAGGGTAGAGTGTTATTAAGGGCTTCTGGTACCGAGCCTTTAATTCGAGTAATGGTTGAAGGGGAAACACTTTCAATGATTGAACCGCACGTTAAAAAACTGGTTAATTTAGTCAAAAGTGAATTTTGTTGATTTGTCAAGATTGTAATTTGAAATAAAAATGGCTAATATAGTCGAACTTTTTTTTGGAGCTCTAAATATGAGAACATTGTTTGTTGCTGGAAACTGGAAGATGCATGGTGATAAGACTTTTATTAAAAGCTTGGTAACAGGTTTGAATGAAAAGTCATCTGCTCTTTTAAATGTAGATGTTGCAATTTGTCCGCCAGCAATTTATTTGGACTATACAAGTAAATGCTTGTCTACCGATAAAATTTCTCTTGGAGCACAAAATATTGCCATTGAACCCGTGCAGGGAGCTTTCACTGGCGAAACCTCGGTTGCGATGATTAAGGATGTCGGTTGTTCATATGTGGTTTTAGGGCATTCAGAAAGACGTGCTATTTTCGGTGAGACGGATGGGGAAATTGCTTTGAAGGTCGCAACGGCGTTAGCTGCAAATGTCACGCCGATTCTTTGTGTTGGTGAAACGCTTGAAGAAAGAGAGGCTGGAAAGTTAGAGAGTGTAATCTCTGCACAGCTAAATGCATCAATTGATAAAGTCGGAATTAGTGTTTTTGATAAAATTGTGATTGCTTATGAACCTGTTTGGGCGATAGGAACTGGAAAAACAGCAACATCCGCCCAAGCCCAAGAGGTTCACGCCTTTATTCGTGGTCTGCTTGCTAGTTTAGATGCAAGGATTGCTGAAAAAGTGATTATTCAATATGGTGGTAGTGTGAAGCCGAATAACGCAAAAGAATTATTCTCTCAGCCTGATATTGATGGTGGATTGATTGGTGGGGCATCGTTAAATGCTGAAGATTTTATTGCAATTTGTATGGCAGGAGCTTAATCATGTTTAGTGTTATTTTGATGGTTCATTTGGTTATCGCATTTGTTTTGGTGTTGCTGGTATTAATGCAACACGGAAAAGGTGCCGATGCAGGTGCTAATTTTGGCGGTGGTTCGTCACAATCGGTTTTTGGTAGTAGTGGTTCAAATAGCTTTATGCTCAAATTAACGGGTGTGGTAGCGACTATATTTTTTATCACTAGCTTGACGCTTGCCTATCTTGGTGCACAGAAATCAAAAGGTTATCAGTCTGTAACAAAACAGGCTGCTGAACAGGTGGCGCCAGAAAAATTAGATGTGCCAGTAGTACCTGAATAATAAAAAATTAAAGAATTACTATAGCTAGTTGAGAATTACCCCCTTAATACGGTCAGTTCTAGGCAGAAAATATGAGTGTACTCACTGTACTTGAACATTTCCTAACGAAGAAATAGCAGTATTAAGGCTAATTCTAAACAGCAAAAAAGCCGATGTGGTGGAATTGGTAGACACGCTACCTTGAGGGGG
>CAZQYD010000165.1:0-3691 GCA_964597465.1 uncultured Piscirickettsiaceae bacterium
TAGCGACACTTTTTTCTCAGCCTAATTCTAACCTTAGTTATTAAGCGTTTCCATAGGAGACTCTTAACTCTTCTATCACGAAAAATGAGCGTTTTCTATCGCTAGTAATCTGCACAAAAAATTGTTATAATCGTGAACTGTTTTTACGATTGAAAAAATCTAACTTTATCTAATTCAAAACAAAGACGAGAATCATGACCGAAGAAACTTCTGCTCCAGAATCAAACGCTAATACCTATGATTCATCATCCATTCAAGTTCTCAAAGGACTCGATGCCGTCAGAAAAAGACCAGGCATGTACATTGGTGATACCGATGATGGTTCTGGTTTACACCATATGGTTTTCGAGGTAGTTGATAACGGGATTGATGAAGCACTTGCTGGTCACTGTGATAAGGTTGTTGTGACCATTCATACGGATGGCTCCGTTTCTGTTACTGATAATGGTCGTGGTATTCCTGTCGGTATTCATGAAGAAGAAGGTACATCTGCCGCAGAAGTTATCATGACCGTATTACACGCAGGTGGTAAATTTGATGATAATTCCTATAAGGTTTCTGGTGGTTTGCACGGGGTTGGAGTTTCGGTTGTAAACGCACTTTCTGAAAAATTAACTTTAATCATCAAACGTGATGGCAAGGTCTGGAAGCAAACCTATACCCACGGTGTACCAGATGCACCGATTGCAGCGATTGCAGATACCGATGAAACAGGTACTGAACTACGTTTTTTGCCCAGTAAAGAAACCTTTAGTCAAACAGAATTTAGCTTTGAATACCTGCTGAAACGTTTAAGAGAACTTTCTTTCTTGAACTCTGGCGTACATATTGAGTTGGTGGATAAGCGCGACGATAAGCACGAAATTTTTAAATACGAAGGTGGAATCAAAGCTTTTGTTGAATACATCAATACTAACAAAACAATCATTCATGACAAGGTTTTTTATTTTTCGGCACTAAAAGATGATATTACCGTTGAAGTGGCGATGCACTGGGCTGAATCTTACCAAGAATCGATTTTTTGCTTTACCAACAATATTCCTCAACGCGATGGTGGGGCACATTTATCTGGCTTTAGAGCGTCTTTAACCCGCTCTTTAAATCAGTATGCCGATAAAGAAGGCTTGTTGAAAAAATACAAAATGAGCAATGTTTCTGGTGACGATGCCCGTGAAGGTCTGGCGGCCGTTATCTCGGTTAAAGTACCTGATCCAAAGTTCTCTTCTCAAACCAAAGATAAGTTAGTTTCATCAGAAGTAAAATCCGCCGTTGAAACGGTAATGAATGAAAAACTAGCTGAGTTTTTATTAGAAAACCCGAAAGATGCACAAGCGGTATTTTCTAAAATCATTGATGCCGCTCGGGCAAGGGAAGCGGCACGTAAGGCACGTGAAATGACACGCCGTAAAGGTGCGCTAGACATTGCTGGTTTACCCGGTAAGCTAGCAGATTGCCAAGAAAAAGATCCTGCTAAATCTGAAATATACCTAGTGGAGGGTGACTCTGCGGGTGGGTCCGCCAAGCAAGGACGTGACCGTCGAACACAGGCAATCTTACCTTTAAAAGGTAAAATCTTGAATATTGAAAAAGCACGATTTGACAAGATGCTACAATCACAAGAAGTCGGCACGCTAATTACTGCATTAGGTTGTGGAATTGGTGAGGAATACAACGTTGAAAAACTGCGTTACCACCGTATCATCATCATGACCGATGCCGATGTCGATGGTTCACACATTCGTACGTTACTATTAACTTTCTTCTATCGCCATTTCCGTGAATTAGTAGAAAATGGTTATATCTACATTGCACAACCACCACTTTACAAGGTGAAAAAGGGCAAGCAAGAAGCCTATTTGAAAGACGATGGCGAACTGGAAAATTATCTATTACAGTCTGCATTAAACAATGCTGCGTTAATTGGCTCAAAGGGTGTTCCGCCAATTAAAGATCTTGGGCTTGAAACCCTTGCTAAAGATTATTTAAAAACCACTCATGTGATTGAACGCTTAGCCCGTCGTTATAACAAGGTGTTGCTCGACATGATGATTGACTTAGACAAGGTTGAACTGGGTGCTTTAAATGATGAAAGGGTTTTATCTCAGTGGGTTGCTAAGGCATTACCTAATTTACAAGCAATCGGTGAAAAAGAAAAAATCGAATATCAATTAACAGTTGAGCCAGCGATGGAGGGAGAGTATAAATTCCAAATCCGTTTACAAAAACGTGAGCATGGCACATTAAGTTCTCGTGTTTATGATGAAAACTTTTTTTCCTCAGCTGACTATCAACAAATATCGAACACCGCAGCTGAGTTAAACGGTTTGATTGGTCAAGATGGGATGATCACCCGTGGTGAAAAAGAACAGTCTATTAGCCATTTTAAAGAAGCCTTAGATTGGCTATTAAAAGAAGCCAAGCGTGGACAAAGCATTCAACGCTATAAAGGGTTAGGGGAAATGAATCCAGAACAACTGTGGGAAACCACGATGAATGCTGAAGCACGTCGCTTGTTACAGGTAACGGTTGCCGATGCAATTTCTGCCGACCAAGTTTTCACTACCTTAATGGGTGATGAAGTAGAGCCACGCCGCGCGTTCATCGAGAATAATGCATTGCAAGCTGAAAACGTTGACGTATAAAAATAACTAAATTAAATATAACTGCGATTAAATTAATAGTCGCCCAAGCAAGGAGCTGAATACATGTCAGTAGAACATCCAATTGTAAGCGTAACAGGTTCATCTGGAGCGGGTACATCTTTTGTTAAAAGAGCCGTTGAAACAATTTTTGAACGTGAAAACCTAAAAGTTGCTATCATCGAAGGTGATAGCTTTCATAAGTATTCGCGTGTTGAGATGCGTGCTAAAGTAGCAGAATCAAAAGCTAACGGTGGTTCTGTATTAACTCACTTCGCTGAAGCAGCAAATGAGTTCAATAAACTAGAAGAGCTTTTTGCATCTTATAAAGAAACAGCAACAGGTAAAAAACGTTACTACATCCACTCGGATGAAGAGGCTGATGAGCACAATGCACGTTTAGGAACTGACCTTGTTCCAGGTGAGTTTACTCCTTGGGAAGAAATCGAAGCTGATACAGACATCATGTTCTATGAAGGTCTACACGGTATGGTTAAGCGTAAAGATCACGGTCCTAAAGAGGGTATGCACGATGTATCTCAATACGTTGACTTAGGTATTGGTGTCGCACCAGTCGTTAACATCGAGTGGATGCAAAAAATTTACCGTGATACTTCTGAAAGACCTTATTCGGTTACACAAGTGCGCGATACCATTATGGAAAGAATGGACGACTACATGGAAACTATCGTTCCACAGTTTCACCGTACCCACGTGAACTTCCAACGTGTGCCATTAGTAGATACCTCTGATCCATTTTCAACACAAACTGAAACGGCACCGATGGGACCGGCACCTGAAGATTCATTAATCATCACCCACGTTCGTCATGACGAAGTTGATTTATCAACTATCGTTGGGAAAATTGAAGGTGCTTGGTTACAAAATAAACATACCATGATTTGTTCTGGTACGCAAATGGTTATGGCAATGGATATTATCATGACGCCAATCATTCAAAAGCTTATCGCTAAAAAGCGTAAAGCAATGGCGAATATTTAAGGAGACACTTAACAACCGCCAATTATTTTTTACTGGCTAAAATGCACGAC
>CAZQYD010000166.1:0-3643 GCA_964597465.1 uncultured Piscirickettsiaceae bacterium
AGATAGAGTGCAGAAGGTTTTAGACCCTAGAAATAATAATTAAAATACAAGGAAAGCTTGTTACACTAGTTCACCGCCGAACAGGCAGCTTAGAAATAAAGAGATGAAAAATAAAAGTTACCTACTCTTTAACTAGCAAATCATAACCCAATCAACCAGCAACTGAAACTAATGCTTCTAAACTCTTATTCAGTTTGCTTACACAAGAAATAACATAACAATAATCCGTATTCAGTCAGTAAGAATAGGGCTGGAGGTAAAAATCTCGTTTTTCAGTTAAAAAGTGCCCAGGGGGGGGGGTAAAACACTGGAATTTATACCCCCCTGGGCACTTTTTAGGTGAGTTTTGCTTAATTTCCTCCTTTTACTGTTAAATATTGCGATAATTCTCTTTTTAAATTAAATAACTTTATTTCATGCAACAATCAATATTAAAAAATAGTGCGGTTGGTTTCAGCGTTGCCCCGATGATGGATTGGACGGATCGACATTGCCGTTATTTTCATCGTAAGCTTAGTAGGCATGCTTGGCTTTATAGTGAGATGGTGACGACGGGTGCGATTATTTATGGTGATAATTTACCGCGTTTTTTGGGGCATAATGAGGAGGAGTCGCCTGTTGTGTTGCAGTTGGGTGGTTCTAATCCTGCTGAGTTGGCTAGGTGTGCTAAGTTGGGTGAGGAGTGGGGCTATGATGAGATTAATCTGAATGTGGGTTGTCCGTCTGATCGTGTGCAAAATAATATGATTGGTGCGTGTTTGATGGCGCACCCTGCGTTGGTGGCGGAAGATGTGGCGGCGATGAAGGCGGTGGTGGATGTTCCTGTTACGGTGAAATCTCGGATTGGTATTGATGAGCAGGAAAGTTTTGATGTTTTGGTTGATTTTGTCGGTTCGTTAGCTGAGGCGGGCGTGGATGGTTTGATTTTGCATGCTCGTAAGGCTTGGTTGGAGGGGTTGTCACCGAAGCAAAACCGTGATGTTCCGCCATTAAGGTATGATTGGGTGCGTCGTATTAAGCAAACTTTTCCTGATTTACCGATTAGTATTAATGGTGGTATTAAGACTTTGGAGCAGTGTTTGCCATTTATGTTGTCTGCTGATGATTTACCTGCGGTTGATGGGGTGATGCTGGGTAGGGCGGCTTATGAGAATCCTTATTTGTTGTCGCAGGTTGATGGTGCGTTTTATGATGATTGCTCTGAGCAGGTTGGTCGTGAGGCGGTGTTGGAGAGTATGTTTCCTTATATTGAGCAACATTTGAGTAATGGTGGTAGACTAAATCAAGTTAGTCGCCATATGCTTGGGCTGTATTTTGGTATGCCGGGTGGTAGGATATGGCGACGCTATATCTCTGAAAATGCGTTTAAAGAGGGCGCGGGTATTGAGGTTTTGGTGCAGGCGAATAAGTTGGTGCAGGCGGAAATTAAACGAATGGATGAGCAATGATTTTATTAGATGTACCTTTTGCGGAGAAGGAGACGGCTAAGTCGCTGGGTGCGAGATGGAATCCTGCGGAGAAAAAATGGTATGTGCCTGATGATTTAGCGGCTGAACTGGATAAATTTAATCGTTGGATTCCTGGTGCTGAAACCATTACTTCTTCCCCTTTGGCTAAGGATGCGATTCCTGCGAATGATAAACAAGTCGGTGTACCGCTTAGTCATTTGATGACGCAAGTACAGCAGGCTATTCGCTTTTCTATCACGGATTATATTTGGGTGATTGCGGAGGTTGCGAACTTGAATGAGCGAAGAGGGCATGTTTATTTCGAACTGGCAGAGACGCTTGATGATGGGCAGCAGGTGGCGAATTGCCGTGCGATGATTTGGCAGAGTAATAACCGCGTATTGAAAAAATTCAGTGCGGAAACGGGTTCTGAGATTGCGGTGGGGCAGAAAATTCTGTTATTAGTTGAGCCTACTTTTCATGAAAAATTTGGTTTTTCATTGGTTATTCAAGATATAGATCCTAGTTATACACTTGGCGAGTTAGAGGCGAAGGTGCAGGCTGTTCGTAAGCAGTTGATTGATGAGAAACTTTACGATAGAAATAAGCAGTTTAGCTTACCAACAGATTTTTTTCGTTTAGCGGTTATCGCGCCACCTAATGCGGCAGGTTTAGGTGATTTTAGAGCGGATGCGGATTTGTTAGCGGAATCTGGTTTGTGTGAATTTAAGTATTTTTATTCGGCTTTTCAAGGTGATAAGGTGGAATCTGAAATGCTGGGTGCATTTGGTGTTTTTGCGGCGATGCATGGTTCAAAGCCTTTTGATGCGTTAATCATTATTCGTGGTGGCGGTGCAAAGTTAGATTTACAGCCTTTAAATAGTTATCAGATTGCAAAGTTAATCGCTGAAACAGATTTACCTGTTATTACAGGAATTGGTCATGAACGTGATAAGACGATTTTAGATGAAGTCAGTGCGGTTACGTTTGATACGCCAAGTAAGGTGGTGGGTGCAATCATGTCGGCAATTTTTTCGGCGGCACAACAGGCGAAGCAGAATTGGTTCTATATTGAAAAATCGAGTCAAATTTATGTGCAGAAACAACGTCAGTTAATTGGTGAATTAAACCAAACGATTATTCTGTCTAGCCAATCGAGTATTCAAAAACAACAGCAAAAACTATTGCCATTAATGATGCAGATTGAACAGCAGTGTAAATTGGCTGTAAATAATCAAAAAAATCAAATTAAACAATTAGATAGCACAATAAAGCTACAAGTTGTTTCAAGGTTAAATCAGCAAAAAGAACAGCTAAATTACAGCCAAAACATTATCAAAACCTACCCTAGAACGATTCTAGCTAGAGCGAAAAACCAACTGAAGCAAACGATTGGTTTTATTTTAAGCTCAGGTGTAAATACACAATTAAATCGTGGTTTTGCGATGGTGTCAGATAAAAACGGTAAACCTCTAACTACCTGCAAACAGGCAAAACAACAACAACATTTCAACATTCAATTTAAAGATGGCTCGATTGATGCCCAAATAAAGGAATAATAAGATGAGCGACAGTTACCAACAAAATTACGATAAATTACAACAGATTGCACAATCTTTGTCACAGTCAGATAATATTGATATTGATGAATTAGTTCCAATGGTGGATGAGGCAACAAGGGCTTATACGCTATGTCAGTCACGAATCGATGCGGTTGAGAGTGCGTTGAATAAACGCTTAGATAAGTCTGATTCAACGAATGGCGAATAAAGTCACGATTTATCACAACAGCCGTTGCTCTAAAAGCAGGGCAACCTTTGCGATATTACAAGAGATGCAAGTTGATGTCGAAGAAATAGTTTACCTAGAAACACCACCAACGGCAGATGAATTAACAAATATTCTCAAAATGTTAGATAAGAATGCAATTGAAATTATCAGAACAGGTGAAAAAAGATTTAAAGAGCTTGGTTTAAATAAGTCAGACAATAAGACCAATCAACAATGGATTGACATCATGGTAAATAATCCAATCCTAATCGAAAGGCCTATCGTAGTTGCTAAGGGTAAAGCCGTTATTGGCAGACCACCAGAAAATGTGCTAACTATTCTATAACTTAAGTGGCTCCTTAAGGAGACACTTAACAACTAAGATTATTTTATACTGGTAAAAAGTGCCAATATTTTCACTGCAA
>CAZQYD010000167.1:0-3594 GCA_964597465.1 uncultured Piscirickettsiaceae bacterium
GAAAATATCGGCACTTTTTACCAGTATAAAATAATCTTAGTTGTTAAGCGTTTCCATAAGGGGCGTACCCACAAGGAGGGTCAATTGTTTTTTGAGTTAGGTATCTATTTATTGACGGGGGCAGTGGTTGGCTTTTTTGCAGGCCTATTGGGGATTGGCGGTGGGCTGGTTTTAGTGCCTATTTTAACGTCTGTCTTTGCCTATTATATGGACTCACCTTATTTGGTGCATATTGCCATTGGTACTAGTTTGGCGACAATTTTAGTAACGTCCTTATCTGCTGTTAAAGCACATCATAAGCACCATCAAGCAGTACGTTGGGATATCTTCCGTTTGTTAGCGGTAGGTATGTTTGCGGGGGGGATTTTAGGCGCATGGATTGCACAATTTATGACTGCCTCCGTTTTGTCAAAAACCTTTGCGGTGTTAGAGTTGTTGATTGCGATAAAAATGCTTTTGAATTATCAGCCGAACCCGTTGAGAGTGTTGCCAACGGGTCAGGCTGCGTTTGTATCTAGTAGTTTGATTGGTACGCTTTCGACCTTAGTTGGCGTGGGTGGTGGGGCGATTAATACACCTTACATGCTTTGGCATAATGTGTCGATGAAACAGGCGATTGCAACGTCCGCAGCGTTAAGCTTGCCGATTGCAGTGGCAGGAACGGCTGGTTTTATTTGGGCGGGCTGGGGGCTGGAAAATTTACCAAATTACAGTAGCGGTTATGTCTATTGGCCAGCATTTTTTGGAATTGTTTTAACCAGCTATTTTACCGCACCGATTGGTGCAAAATTGACCCATCAGCTGCCAGTTAAACGACTGAAAAGACTCTTTGCAGGCTTGTTAATTTTGTTAGCAATAAAAATGTTTTTATTTTGATTTGTTAATAAAAATACCTATAAAAACAATCTGTTACTTGTAGTTAACTAAACTTATCCACAGGGTTCTCTTAGGGCTTATCCACAGCTTTGGCTTTTAATTAAAGTTATTCACAGTTATAATCTCATTCATTACCATGCTCGAAATTAGGACGAATAATTTGACAAATTCACTCTGGTCACAAGTTTTAAAACAGTTGCAATCATCTTTAAATGATCAACAGTTTTTGACTTGGATACAGCCGCTAAAAGCAATTGAAGAACCGGGCGTTTTGCGTTTGATTGCACCGTCTGGTTTTGTGTTGGACTGGGTCCAAAAAAAATTACTGGTGCAAATAGAAGAAGCGGTGACCTTTATTCACCCTGTTGAAACCCCACGGGTGGTGTTGGAAGCGGGTGAGTATGCGATTGAGAGTTTAAATGAGCCTGAAGACACCTCTATTCCACAGCCTTTGCGAGTGAAAGAGGATATGCCCCAAAATATTTTTGCAAACGCAATTGAAACCACGGGGCAATCTGGTGCAAGGCGTGCAGATAACCGAGCAAGCGGTAATAATCAGTCTGCGAAGAAAACGATTCAGCACAATTTAAACATTAATTTTACGTTTGACTCTTTTGTGGAAGGTAAGGCAAATCAGCTTGCCGCCGCTGCCGCACGTCAAGTTGCAGAAAGCCCTGGTGGAAGCTATAACCCATTTTTTATTTATGGCGGAGTGGGTTTAGGTAAAACACACTTGATGCACGCGATTGGTAATGAGCTATTAAGAAAAAATTCGAATGCTCGCGTGGTGTATTTACATTCTGAACGATTTGTAGCGGACATGGTGAATGCCCTTCGTCATAATAAAATTGATGAATTTAAACGTTTTTACCGCTCGTTAGATGCTTTGTTAATCGATGACATTCAGTTCTTTGCAGGTAAAAACCAGTCGCAAGAAGAGTTTTTTCATACGTTTAATACGTTGCTAGAAGGGAATAAGCAGGTTATCTTAACCAGTGACCGCTTCCCAAAAGAAGTAGATGGTTTAGATGATCGTTTAAAATCTCGTTTTGGTTGGGGCTTAGCGATTGCGGTTGAACCACCAGAATTTGAAATGCGGGTGGCGATTTTATTAAAAAAAGCGTCGGAATTTGATATTATTTTACCGGACGAGGTGGCTTTCTTTATCGCTAAAAATTTGCGCGGCAATGTGCGTGAATTGGAAGGGGCACTGAAAAGAGTTGGTGCGTTTGCTCAATTTACTCAGCAGTTAGTCAGTATTGAAATAGCTAAAGAGGCATTAAAAGACTTACTTGCGTTGCAACAGAAGATGGTTACGCTTGAAAATATTCAAAAAACAGTCGCTAATTTTTATAAAATTAGAGTGGCTGAAATCCTATCGAAAAAACGCACCCGAAATTTAGCAAGACCAAGACAAATCGCAATGGCAATTTCGAAAGAACTAACCACGCACAGCTTACCAGAAATAGGCGATGCTTACGGCGGAAGAGACCATACAACAGTATTGCACGCAGTAAAAAAAGTCGCGCAATTACGTGAAGAAGATTACAGAATTGATGAAGACTACAACAGTTTAATTAGAATAATTACTACTTAGGGCACGGAAATGAAGATAAGTTTATCACGAGAAAATTTATTAGCGGTATTACAAACGGTTGGGGGTGTTGTCGAAAAACGTCAGTCCATGCCTATTTTGGGTAATATCCTGTTTCAAGTTAGTCAAAATACATTGACATTAACAGCATCCGATTTAGAAATCGAAACCCGTGCTTCGACCGAGCTAGAAACTAGCGAAGGTGATTTTTCGGTGACCTTGCCCGCGGTAAAATTGATTAGCATTATTCGTGCAATCCCTGAAGGGTTAACCGTGGTATTGAATTTTGAAGAAATGCGTTGTGATTTATCGGCAGGTCGCTCTAAATTTAAGTTATCAACCTTACCTGCGGATGATTTCCCGGTGATGGATTTAAGTAAAACCGACTTGTCCTTTTCGATACCGCAAAATCAGCTAAAAAAAATTATTCATAACACCGCCTTTGCGATGGCATTGCAAGATGTACGTTTTTATTTGAACGGCATGCTGTTTGATATTAATCATCAAACCTTACGTGTTGTTGCAACGGATGGACATAGGCTATCAACTTGTACCACACAGCTAGCAACAGATGGTTTACCTGCAACGCAAGCTATTTTACCGCGTAAAGGCGTATTAGAACTGCAAAAATTATTGGGTGATGATGACAGCTTGCTCTCTTTTGCGATTGCTAAAAATTATTTGACCGTGCATTTAGAAGACACTATTTTTACTTGTAAATTAGTGGATGGACGTTTTCCTGATTTCAAACGTGTTATTCCTGCTGATAACGAACTATTGGTTCAAGTGGATAAGGATTTATTCAAACGTTTATTGCAGCGTTCAGCAATTTTATCAAACGATAAATTCAGCGGTATCCGCTTAGTCTTATCAACAAATCTATTAACGGTTCATGCAAAAAATGCAGAGCAGGACGAGTCGCACGAAGACATGGCAATTGATTATCAAGGCATAGAAATGGAAGTCGGCTTTAACGTTCACTACATTATTGAAGCTCTGAATTCAATGAATGAACAGTGTGCAAACCTGTTAATGAAAGATGCAAACAGCAGTTGTCTAATCAATTCAAACGATGATAACTGTGCGAGCCAGCATGTGATTATGCCGATGCGTTTGTAGAAAAA
>CAZQYD010000168.1:0-3591 GCA_964597465.1 uncultured Piscirickettsiaceae bacterium
GACGCACATTTTTTCTCAGTAAAATTCTAATCGCGGTTATTAAGTGTTTCCATAAATGGGGTACGAATAAAAATTTAGCCATTTTAATTTGTGCATCCATTTATGCAAAGGTCTCATTTAATTTGACTCAAACTCATTGAGCCTGTTGCTAATTTAATTTTTGCTTTTTGAACATTGATTTCAAACTCTGAATTAACCAGATCCGCACGTGATTTATCTAACTGTGTTTGACTCGCTAATACTTCGGTAATTGTAGCGACGCCACCTTTATGCCTTTTCAAAACCAGTCTTTGTGCTTCCGTTGCCTGTTCAACTGCAAGCTTATTCGAAATAACGCGTTTTTTTGCCACGTTTAGCATACGCCATGATTTTAAAAGGCTCAATTTGGTTGCATTTTCTTTTACAATTAATGCTGACTGTTTTTCATTTGCCAAGGCATTCGCTCTATCGATACGACTAGCCGTCAAACCAAAGTCTGTCAACTTCCACGAAACAACCCCTGCAACCGTATAAGAATTACTATTAAATCCTAAAGTATCATCACTGGTTTCAGCTCTAGCCATGACATTAAAGCTTGGGTAGTTATCTGCTTCCGCCGCTGACACCGCTGTTTTAGAAGAACGTGCGGCTTCGCGAGTGGCTTTTACCTCTGGATTTTCAGTCATTACCATCGCTGTTAATGCGGAAATACTATCACTTGGGACACTTAAATCTACCCTTTTTCCAACTTCTAAAGCCGCATTGGGTTCCATAAACATCAAACTTCTAAGGTTATCCTTCGCAATCAGCACTTTGGTTTCAGCTAACTGCAGTGACGTCCAAGCTTGAGACAGACCTACCTGAGCACTTAACAATTCACTCTTCACCACCACACCTTGTTTAACTAAATTTTCAGTCGTTTTAACATAGGACTTAGAGGCTTTAACAGCCTGATCCGCCACCTTTACAAATGCTTTTGCGGTGTGAACAGCTTCATAGGCTTGATAGACATTAAAAATTAAAAATTGTTTAACCGCTTCATCGCCTTGTTTTGCGGCGGCAATCATTGCTTTTGCTTGCGATTGATAAGATGAAATTTTACCGCCGTTCCAAACGGGAACCATCACCTCTAGTTTAGTGCTGAAGTCGGTATGTGCATCAGGTTTATTCAAATCATCTGGTTGATGATCCAAGCTCACGCCAGGCACATTATCCGCAAAGCCGAAATCTCTAAACGCTGCTTCACGCTGATTTAATTTCATACCAAAAACATTTAAGGCATTATTTGAATGGCTAGCAACCGCTGACAAGGTAATCTGCGGCATGCGGCTACTGTCTGCCTCACTTAACGCCGCTTGTGCTTGCTGAAGCTGATAGAGACTTACGTCAACAGAAGGATTTTCACTTAGCGTGGTTTCAACGCATTGTTTAAAACTATAGGTTTGTGCTGAAGCCAAAATAGGATATAATCCCAAAACGAGAACGAAAGTAGTTATTTTATTTTTAAAGCTAAATTGCATATATATTCCTTTATAGCACTCTTTTCTACCAACATAAATCTTCATCACATTAAACGTTAATGGAAAATAAATCAAACCTATTAGTATATTAGTTAATAATTATGTGACGGCATTATATAAGCATTTGCTAATATGTCAAGCTAACTTACGGAAAACAAAATGCCTTAGAAGGCAATCTGAATAACACCTTTCAACCAAATAAGCTGACGATGGAAAAAATGACTACTGTTGGCACGCCAATAAATATCCGGCATGGTTGATTGTTTTTTTGCCCAATCCAGCACCTCTTCTGCACAAATAACTTCATCTACCCCGCCTTGAATTAGCGTCCAATCAAAATCAATATTAATTTGACTAAAATCATACATACCAACCGCAGGAGCAACGATACACAGCCCATCAATTTGCAATGCAGATGCTTTCTTTAACGCCACATAACCACCAAAAGAAAAACCTGCAAGAATCGTTTTATCAACCACAAAATTATCTTTCAACCAATCCACTACCACAACTAAATCTTCTTGCTCGCCTTCTCCGCCATTATATTCACCGACGGAGCGACCTACACCACGAAAATTAAACAGTACCGTGCCGTAACCTATCGCCTGAAAACTTTTTTGCAAAGTGGTTACCACTTTATTATCCATCGTGCCACCAAAACTAGGATGTGGATGACAAATCACTACCCAAGCATTTTTCTTTTTTTCGGGTTCTACCAGCTTAACTTCTATTTTACCGACTAAACCGTCGATTAATAACGTTTGCTTTTCATTAGTTTTCAAAATACACTCTCTTAGAGACCTTTGCATAAACGGATGCACAAATTAACATGAAAAAAATAATTATTGACGACGCCATTCCCTATGCAAAAGAAATGTTTTCCACGCTTGGTGAAATTACTTGCCTACCTGGCAAAGAAATAAACGCTAGCCATGTCAAAAAAGCGGATGCATTAATAATACGCTCTCGAACGAATATAAACTCTTCATTGCTTAATAACAGCTCGGTTAATTTTGTTGGCAGTACCGTCGTAGGTCTTGATCATATCGACCAAGACTATCTTAGTCAAAAAAAAATAAATTTTTACTCCGCCCAAGGCTGTAATGCCAATTCAGTTGCCGAATTTGTTATCACCTGTATTATAAATCATGCCGAAGAAAACAATATCCAACTTAATAAAAAAACACTGGGCATTATTGGCATCGGTAATGTAGGAAAACGGCTGCATAAAAAAGCAAATGCACTGGGATTGACGATTTTAGCCAATGATCCGCCACGCCAAGAAAAAGATAATTTTCTTAACTTTGTGACACTTGAACAAGCGTTAACAGCAGATTTCGTTAGTTTTCACACCCCCTTAACAACTGAAGGAGAATTTCCAACAACCAATCTACTGAACAAAAACAACTTCGCTTTCATTAAAAAAAATGCACTGATTATTAACGCGGCGCGTGGCGGAATTATTGAAGAATCAGCATGGATAAATTATGCTCAACAAAACCCTTCATTGACCAGTATGGTTGACTGCTGGAAAAATGAGCCAAATGTTAATTCAAAATTAGCAGACATTTCAGCCTTATCGACACCCCACATCGCGGGTCACGCATTGGAAGCTAAAATTAAGGGCTCACAGATGGTTTATCAAGCTCTGTGTAAACATTGGCAAGAACAGGAAAGCAACCACTGGCAATCCTACCTTATCGAAAAACCTATCGCACTCAAATTAACCCATTCGAGTTCCAGCCAAAAGACAATACAGCAACTTTTAAAACAATGTTACCAGCCAACAAATGACCACCAAGCAATTAAAATAACCAATCCACTAGCATTTGAACATTATCGAAGGCACTACCCGATTAGGCGTGAATGGACAGAGTATAACGTGTATGCAAGCAAACACGATAAACTAAATCAAACCATAAAAGCATTAGGATTTGGGCTTATATAAAATTTTATTATCGTACCCACGATAATTTTAATTTCTCATTTCAATAAAATAATTGTATTCTTATACGCTGATATTGATTAAAGTACTGTACTTAAGGAAACGCTTAATAACTAAGGTTAGAATTAGGCTGAGAAAAAAGTGTCG
>CAZQYD010000169.1:0-3575 GCA_964597465.1 uncultured Piscirickettsiaceae bacterium
GAAATGCAGAGCAGAAAACACAACCAAAATAGAGAGTTAGTTTGTTCAATAGTGCGTTAAGTTTGGGGCTTTAAAAAAAGAGTGTACAAGCGTACACGACTGTTTAAAGTGCCAAAATTACCGTGCTAGTGAACAAAATAAACTCTATTTTCCGACATGCTCTACTACTCTCATCATATTACAGGTGTAACCATACTCATTATCATACCAAGCAACAACTTTAACAAAAGTTGAGTCTAGTGCTATACCTGCTTTGGCATCAAATATTGATGGACGGTTATCGCCACGGAAATCGGTTGAAACATTGGCTTCATCTGTGTAACCAAGAACGCCTGCCATTTCACCTTCTGAGGCTGCTTTCATTGCGGCACAAATCTCATCATAAGAGGCTTCTTTGTTAAGCTCTACGACTAAATCTACGACTGAAACATCAGAGGTAGGCACACGAAAAGCCATGCCCGTTAATTTACCGTCTAATACGGGAATAACTTTACCGAGTGCTTTGGCTGCTCCAGTAGATGATGGGATAATGTTTTCAAGAATACCACGACCACCACGCCAGTCTTTCATAGATGGACCATCAACTGTTTTTTGAGTTGCTGTGGCTGCGTGAACTGTTGTCATAAGACCGCGTTTAATACCGAAGCTATCGTTAAGAACTTTAGCTACTGGAGCAAGACCGTTGGTGGTACAAGATGCAGCAGATACAATGGCTTCACCTTTGTATTCATTATGATTTACGCCATAAACAAACATTGGGGTATGGTCTTTAGATGGTGCAGATTGAACGACTTTTTTAGCACCTGCATCAATATGTGCCTGGCAAGACTCTTCTGTTAGGAAGAAGCCTGTACATTCAATGACTAGATCTGCTTCAACATCTGCCCACGCTAGGTCTGCTGGATTGCGTTCTGCTGTAATACGAATGGTTTTACCATTTACAACTAGGTTGCCATCAACCACTTCAACCGTACCGTCAAAACGACCGTGTACTGAGTCATACTTTAACATGTATGCTAAGTATTCTGGATCTAGCAAGTCATTAATTGCGACCACTTCAATGTTCTTAAAATCCTTTGCTGCTGCACGAAAAGCCATGCGCCCGATACGACCGAAACCGTTAATACCTACTTTAATAGTCATTGAATTATTACTCCATTTTTACCAGGCCTGGTAATTTCTAAAAAAAAACTAAAAAACCAAACCTAAGATTTTAAAAAATTATTTACCTAAAACACCATTAGCCGTCGCAACAATATTCTCTACTGTGAAGCCAAACTCTTTAAACAGGTCTCCAGCAGGTGCTGATTCTCCAAAAGTTGTCATGCAGACGATACCGCCTTCTAAACCAACATATTTATACCAAGATTCGGCAACACCAGCTTCAACTGCAACGCGTTTTACGCCAGGAGTTAGAACGGAGTCTTTGTAATCTTGAGCTTGTTCGTCATAGGCATCAGTACACGGCATAGAAACCACTCTAACTTTGCAATCCATCGCTTCTGCTGCTTCAACTGTTAAGCCGACTTCTGAACCTGCTGAAATAAAGATAATATCAGGCGTGCCTTCACAGTCTTTAAGAACATAACCACCTTTTTCAATATTAGCTACTTGTTCTTTGCTACGAGGTTGAGGCGTTAGGGCTTGACGAGAGAAAACCAAAGCGGTTGGGGCATCACCACGCAACATGGCTATCTTCCAAGATACCGCAGACTCAACGGCATCACAACCACGCCAAGTCTGGAAGTTTGGAATGACACGCATTGTTGCCATTTGCTCAACAGGTTGATGAGTAGGCCCATCTTCACCCAGACCAATAGAGTCATGAGTGTAAACATAAATAGTACCAATCTTCATCAAGGCAGACATACGCAAGGCATTACGCATAAATTCCATAAACATGAAGAAGGTTGCACCATAGACCTTAAAGCCACCGTGCAGAACCATACCATTCATCATGTGAGCCATACCAAACTCTCGCACTCCCCATGAGATGTAGTTACCATTTGCATTGTCAGCGTTAACTTTAACCGTACCAGACCAATTAGTTAAGTTAGAACCGGTTAAGTCAGCCGATCCGCCGAACATTTCTGGCAGCAAAGGCCCCATCGCTTCAATGGCGTTTTGTGAGGCTTTACGCGAAGCAATTTTTGGCATTTCTGCTTGGGTTTTAGCAATAAAGCTATCCATTTCAACTTCAAAGTTTGCAGGTAAATCGCCTGCAATACGACGATCATACTCCGCAGCTTCGGATGGAAATGCAGCACGGTAAGCGGCAAATTTTTCATTCCAAGCAGCTTCGTCAGTATTACCTTGCTCTTTGTGATCCCAGCCAGCATAAATATCTTCTGGGATTTCAAAAGGTTCTGCAGTCCATCCTAGCTCTTTACGAACTAGAGCAATTTCTTCATGACCTAGTGCAGCACCGTGACAGTCGTGAGTTCCGCACATATTAGGTGAACCAAAACCAATAATAGTTTTAGTACAAATCAGGGTTGGCTTGTCGGTCACTTTTTTAGCTTCTTCAATGGCTGCATTTATTGCATCCGCATCATGTCCATCAACATTAGCAATAACATGCCAGTCATAAGAAACAAAACGCCCTGGGACACCTTTTTCCATCCACTCACCGATATGACCATCAATAGAAATATCGTTATCGTCCCAAAAAGCAATCAACTTGCCTAAACCTAAAGTGCCTGCCATGGCAGCTGCTTCATGAGAAAGCCCTTCCATTAAGCAACCATCTCCCATAAACACATAGGTATTATGGTCAACAATTTCATGACCTGGCTTATTAAACTGTGCTGCTAAAGTTCGTTCGGCAATCGCCATACCTACTGCATTAGTTAGCCCTTGACCTAAAGGACCAGTAGTGGTTTCAATGCCTTCTGCATAACCATATTCTGGATGCCCCGCTGTTTTAGCATGTAGCTGACGAAACTGTTTAATGTCCTCTATACTTAGTTCGTAACCTGAAAGGTGCAATAGAGAGTACATTAACATTGAACCATGACCATTAGACAAAACAAAACGATCACGGTCTGACCATTTAGAATTAGTTGGGTTAAACTTCATGTGACTATTCCACAACACTTCAGCGATATCTGCCATACCCATTGGTGCACCTGGGTGGCCAGAGTTTGCCTTTTGAACTGCATCCATACTTAAAGCACGGATTGCGTTTGCTAATTCTCTACGAGTTGCCATACAACCTCCTCAACGGTTTAATAAATTGGGTTTATTCTTGCCCTCTTAAAATCTAAATTCCTTTTTTTTAATAGGCAATTTTTAAAGTTTGGTGCATATTCTCCCTTAATTTGACAAAATCATCAAGTTTTCTTGGGTTTTCTTTGCTCGCCAAAACATGATCTTCTGAGCAAAAGGACTTAAAAACAGGGGGTCGCCACAAGTTTTAAAAAACTAGACATCTTAAGGAACCACTTAACAATTAATGTTTTTTATACTTGCTAAAAATGCCTATGCTTTCATTGCAATTCACTGCAATAGCTAGTTATTACACCTCATTTCAGCGCAAATAGCGACTCGTTTTTCTCAGCCTAATTCTAACCTTA